>NZ_JBYTBB010000005.1:0-126515 GCF_058788755.1 Lysinibacillus sp. FW301-JW8 | reverse complement strand
GCTCATCGGACGCCCCCAGGAAAGCACTCAGTCGGAACGGAGATCAACCCCTCGTTTTGAAAAAGGGCTATACTTTTAAATTTGTCACCTTGATTTCATTGACATAATAGTATTTCAACAACATGAAACCGCTAGGCATCTCGATGCTCTAGCGGTTTTTATCTGTCATGATATAGAAAACACGGTATGAAAGGTAGAGTCTGCATACCGTATTTTCTTCTATATAATAGTGCATATAAAAATCTTATGCAGATAATTGTTGAATAGCTAATTCAAATTGTTGCTTTGGCTTTTTTCCGTAAAGCTCTATATTATTACAGAAATAGGACTCAACCATAAAATCAACAGCTTCCAGTAAAGAGAATTCTCGATGTTCCATTACGAGTGTTAGATATGTTTTGAAGTAATCGGCATTTTGTACTTTTACATGCTTAATCACAAAGTCAAACTCCTCTTCTATTAATTCATGACACAATTGCTTATTATAGCATCTTTCAATAAGGAAGCAAGTATTTGCAATTGTAAATTCTTCTTTACAATCGTTTACAAAGCATTACATTCCTTTACGTCTCTTTTACGAACTGTTTATACGACTTCAACAATCAAACATTATAGTAAAGATTGTAAGACAAACAACTATAAAAAAGTTAGTGACGGAGGCAAATGAGATGAAAAAGTGGAAGTACTTAACGATGACAGCGGTAATGGGTTCAGCTTTAATGCTTGGTGCATGTGGCAGTGATTCTGCACAAAATGGTAACAACGCAGAAACAAAAACACCAGCAAGCTCAGAACAAGACACTGCTGACAAAAAACTGCAGGGGGCTGTAGCTGGAGATGGTTCATCAACAGTAGCACCAATTATTGAAGCAGTTGTTGAAGAGTATGCAGGAACTCAACCAGATGTCAAAGTATCGGTAGGTGTTTCTGGTACTGGTGGTGGCTTTGAAAAATTCATCGCAGGTGAGACAGACTTTTCAAACGCATCTCGTCATGTAAAGGATGAAGAGAAAGCAAAATTGGAACAAGCAGGAATTGCTTTTACAGAGCTTCCTTTAGCATATGATGGTATTTCAGTAGTCGTGAATCCTGAAAACGATTGGGCGAAGGATTTAACAGTAGATCAATTAAAGAAAATTTGGGTTGAAGATGGTACAGCTAAAAAATGGTCTGACATTGATCCATCATGGCCAGATGAAAAAATCGTGTACTACTCACCAGGTACTGACTCAGGTACGTATGATTACTTTGACGAAGTAGTGTTAGATGGTGCTGATCTAGCAAGTTCAGCAACATTATCAGAGGATGATAACATGTTAGTTCAAGGTATTGCAGGCGATAAAAATGCTATTGGCTTCTTCGGCTATGCGTACTACTTAGAAAATAAAGATAAATTAAACATTGTCAAAGTTAATGGTATTGAACCAACAAGCGACACGATTGAAACAGGTAAATATGCACCACTATCACGTCCACTATTTGTTTATGTGAAAAATAGTGCCATGAAAGATAATGAAGCGGCATATGATTTCATTAAATTTACGCTTGAGCATGGTGGAGATATGGCAAATGCAGTTGGCTATGTTAGTCTACCTGAAGAAAAATATACAGAAACTTTAAAAACATTAGAAGGCTTAAAATAAGAAGACATGCATAGAGGGAAAGAGATGTATGCTCTTTCCCTCTCTTATTTGAAAGGAGTACCCAATGGTTTCTCAAAAAGAAAATAAGACAACATCTGTGCAGCAATTAATTGCAAATTCGCGCAATCATAAAACAAAGAAAATAGTGGAAAAAGCAATGCCAGCTCTATTATTTTCTGCAGCTCTTATCTCTATATTGACAACATTTGGCATTGTTTTCACACTAATTTTTGAAACGTTCGAATTCTTTAAACGTGTGTCGATTACGGATTTCCTTTTTGGTACACAGTGGCTACCCTTTTCAGGAAAGGAACCATTATTTGGGATTTTGCCTTTAATTGCTGGTACATTGAAGGTAACACTTATTTCTATAGTTGTTGCAGTACCATTTGGTATTGCTTCAGCTATCTATTTAAGTGAATATGCAAGTGAAAAAATAAGACGTACTGTGAAGCCTATTTTGGAAGTATTAGCAGGTGTACCAACAATCGTTTATGGATTCTTTGCATTAACATTTGTTACACCAATGCTGCAGCAAATTATTCCAGGATTAAAACTATTTAATGCACTAAGTCCAGGAATCGTAGTTGGAATTATGATTTTACCAATGATTACATCACTTTCTGAGGATGCTATGTCCTCTGTTCCAAATAGTATGCGTGAAGGAGCTTTAGCTCTAGGTGCAACAAAATTTGAGGTTTCTATTAAGGTGGTATTACCAGCAGCATTATCAGGTATAATCGCTTCAGTTGTTCTAGCTATTTCCCGGGCAATTGGTGAAACAATGATTGTTTCGCTTGCAGGAGGATCTACACCGAAATTTGATTTAGATGTGACTGACTCCATTCAGACCATGACTGCTTATATAGTACAAGTTGCAACAGGTGATGCTGGATATGGTACAACAATTTATTACTCCATTTATTCAGTTGGGTTCACATTATTCATCTTTACGTTAGTGATGAATTTACTTGCTCACTATATATCGAAACGCTTTAGGGAGGTTTACTAGCATGAGCATGCGCTATATTGATGACAAGGTCGTCATGAAACGAATGACAAAGCGTATTACATTTAATAAAGTCTGGAAAATATTTTTCCTTTTAGCAACTACATTTGCTTTAGTGACTTTAGCTATTTTACTTTATCGAATTGTTACACAAGGTATTGATTATTTAACTTTCGATTTTTTGAAGAATTATGCATCACGTTTTGCTGATAAAGCTGGTATCAAGGCAGCTCTGATAGGTTCTCTTTGGTTGATGGGAGTTGTCGCACCAGTATCCATTATTTTGGGTGTTGGAACAGCAATCTATTTAGAAGAGTATGCTAAGAAAAATAAATTAAATGACTTTATTCGTATGAATATTTCTAACTTAGCAGGTGTGCCTTCCATCGTTTTTGGTTTATTGGGATTAACAATTTTTGTTCGTATGCTGGGATTAGGAAAAAGTGTTTTAGCAGCTGGTTTAACAATGAGCTTATTAATTTTACCTGTTATCATTGTGGCAGCACAGGAAGCGATTCGTGCAGTACCAAGCGAACAACGAGAAGCATCATATGGGATGGGAGCAACGAAATGGCAAACGATTGTACGCGTTGTATTACCAGCTGCCATTCCTGGGATTTTAACGGGTAGTATATTAGCATTGTCTCGAGCTATTGGTGAAACAGCACCGCTTGTTGTTCTAGGGATTCCTGTTATCTTGCAATTTTTACCTAATAGTTTATTAAGTCAATTCACGGCTTTACCTATGCAAATTTACGATTGGGCAAAACGTCCTCAAGAGGCATTTCAATATGTTGCGGCAGCCGGTATTTTAGTCTTGATGTCAGTGCTTTTATTGATGAACTCTATTGCAATTTTTATTCGAAATAAATTCCAAAAACGTTATTAATGAGGTGACCTTTATGGTAATAGATTTTCAAGAGGAAAAATCAGTTGTCAAATCGATTCAACCGACTTCTAAGCTTTCAGCTGATGTTACTAAAAATATAGTATATGATACACGTAATTTAAATTTATGGTATGGAGATCATCATGGCTTAAAAGATGTCAATTTAAGCATCTATGAAAATGAAGTGACTGCTATTATTGGTCCATCAGGTTGTGGTAAATCTACGTATTTAAAAACGCTAAATCGAATGGTAGAGCTAGTGCCGATCGTGCGCACATCTGGAGAAATTATCTATCGTGAGCGTAATATTTTAGATAAAAACTACACAGTAGAAGAATTACGTACACGTGTAGGAATGGTGTTCCAAAAGCCAAACCCATTCCCAAAATCTATTTATGATAATATCGCCTACGGTCCGCGTATCCATGGTATTAAAAATAAAAAGATTCTTGACGAAATTGTTGAGAAATCATTACGTGGTGCGGCGATTTGGGATGAGGTAAAGGATCGTTTAAATCAAAATGCATATGGCTTATCAGGTGGTCAGCAACAACGTATTTGTATTGCTCGTTGTTTAGCCATTGAACCAGACGTTATTTTAATGGATGAGCCTACATCTGCACTTGATCCTATCTCAACTTTAAAAGTAGAGGAACTTGTTCAGGAGCTGAAAAAGGATTACTCGATTGTCATCGTTACACATAATATGCAGCAAGCAGCACGAATTTCTGATCAAACAGCATTTTTCTTAAGTGGAGAGGTTGTTGAATACGATAAAACAGACGTTATCTTCCAGACACCTGCGGATCAACGTACTGAAGATTATATATCCGGTCGTTTCGGTTAAGGAGGAGTCAAAAATGGTCGTACGTGAACGTTTTGAGCAGGAATTAAAAGAAGTGCAAGCGCAATTTGTTGAGATTGCTACGAGCAGTATCAATGCTTTAAAGCTAGCATTTCAAGCATTAATAGAGCAAGATTTAGAGAAATCCCTAAAAATTCTTGAAGATGATTTAGTGATTAATCGGCTTGAGGAAGCCATTAATGATCATGTGATTTTACTGATTGCCAAGCAACAGCCTGTAGCTACTGATTTACGTCGTCTTATGGTATTAGTGAAAGCTGCCTCTGATATGGAAAGAGTAGGAGATTATGCAGTTAATATTGCCAAAGAAACAATTCGCATCGGAAAAGAGCCGCTAGTCTTTTCTACTACGAATTTACAAACGATGTGTAATAAAACAGTAGAGATGCTAGAGAGTGTTATTAAAGCCTTTACTGAGGAAGATACGGTTCATGCAAAAGAAATTGCAGAATTAGATGATTATATCGATGATTTATATGGCGCGACAATCACACTTTTACTTCGTGCAGGAGCTGAAAACCCAGCTCATATTTCCCAAATCACACACTTAACTTTTGTTTGCCGATATTTAGAGCGCTCAGCGGATCATGCCACAAATATTGCAGAACATTTATTTTACTTAGTTAAGGGCAAACATTATGAACTAAATAATTAATGCAAAGAAGAGCCAGCAATAAAGCTCTTCTTTTTTTATCTTCATTTGGCAGATATTTACTGTACGAAAGCAGAGCGACAGCAACAAATGTTTTTGTGCCGAAAGTGAAGCATTAAGCACAGAATACTTATACCTCGAGATGAATGCATTTTTTTCTATTCAGAATTCCTAGAAAAGAACATGATAGCAGCAACATAATTCGTCAAAATAGCGTCAAATACTAGGGTGGATTTGTATTGTCAAAAAATTATTTTGGTTATACTATAGACATTATTTAATTAAATATGCGAAGGAGGTGCTGCTTCGTGAAAGACGCTGTAGATTCACTCATCGAAAAATTTGCTATTGGTATCACATCAGAGCAACGTGACTATTTACGCTTTCTATATGAAAACTTACATCTTGAAGAATTAAGTGACAAGGAACAGCATTATTTTGTTAATTATTTTTACAAAAGTGAAACATTACGAAATATGGCAGTATTTGCACTTGAATTGGCTGATATCATGCTAGAAATTCAAGAAAATATACCAGCGATTGAGCAAGCAGAGCGATTAGCCAATGGGAAAGAGCAGCGCTCATATTACGAGCATAAGTGGGAGGATGTAAGACGTCAAAAGCTAAAGCATCAAACAAAAAAAGATGGAAATATCCTATATGTTCCATTTAATGAATATAAAAAAGATCCTGGTCCGATTATTATCTGCCTTGAACAATCAACGGGTATGGAAGCATATACGGAGTTATGTAAAAGTATGATTTTACCATTGTTTATGAGTGCACATCGTGAGCATAGAGATTTATATATCGTTCCCTACGATTATCAAATTCATGTACACTACCGCTTTGAAAATGGTCATTTGAATTTATCCGATTTTAAGGATTTTATTGAATACAAGGCAAAGGGAGAAGCTGCAATACTTCCTGTATTACATTTTGTGAAAGGCTTACTACAGGAAAATCAACATTGCGGTGAAGCTGAGATTATTATCTTTACTGAAGGAATGCCTATTGATGGTCAGCATCTAGTTGGAAAGCAAGCAAAAACAATGCTAGAGGAATTAAAGAGCAAGTATCACGCTGAATTTTCGGTTATAGCTATGCATGAGCATAATTTTAATGAGCAGCAATTTTGGTTTGCCAATAAGGCCTTTTTTGCAGATGATGCTATTCAATAACAATAAGAGCTGATCGTCAAGGTGATTGGCTTTTATTGTGTGCAAATACATAGTAGTTAGAGGAGAAAAATATGGATTTATTGAAATGGTTAATGCCATCTAGCTTTACTGTACTGACGTGGATGGATGTAATTATAGCTATCGCTCTTTGTGGGATAGGTTGGCTCTTTCAGTATTTTGTTATAAAGAAAATAATTAATCAGATTGTTGTATTTTTAGAAAAACGTCAACGTAACTTTCAGGCAACGGTGCTAGCACAATTTAATAAGGCAATTCGATATGCATTTATGGTTTCCGTCATTGTAATCAGCTTATCCTATTTGATAGATGTTCCTTTATTCACACATAAAGCGTCTAAAAATTTCGTGTTGTCGATTATTGTTTTCTTCGCTTTTAAAGGAGTATATGATGTTTTGAATTTTTATACAAAACAACCTTTGCAACTAAATGGTGAAGAGGAAGCGAATGTCCTATTACCTTTTTTTCTTCGTATAGGAAAAGTGCTAATCATGATTTTTGCTATGTTTACCATTGCTTCCTTTTGGAATTTTAATTTAAATGGCTTTTTAACAGGAATTGGCTTAACTGGTGTAGCAATTGCCTTTGGTATTCGGGACACGCTAGCACATGTTTTTGGTGGAATGTCAGTTGCTTTGGATAACCCATTTAAAATTGGCGATTGGATTGCAACAGAGGACCAAAAAATTGAAGGAACGATTGAGGATATAAACCTTCGTAGTACATTAATTCAAACAGGTGATAAAGGGCTTGTATATGTACCGAATTCTTATTTAGTCAATCGTCCAATTTATAATTTATCGAGACGAGAAAAACGAAAATGTGAGCATTTTTTATATGTCGCTGCTGAAAATGAGGAAGAATCCATACGCAGTGCCTTAAGTGCCATTCAAAAAGAAATTTATTTGCATAATAAGACTGAAAAGGAAATGATTCATGTCTTTATCGATGAATTTTATCCGAGCTATTACCGTGTCCTTGTGCGTTTTTATGTGGCAAGCAATGAAATGGCTGTCATGCTAGATACACGTCAGGATATTTTATTTGCGATTCGTCAAATCATTGAGGAATTACAAATTGTGTTAGTAAATCCAACAGAAGATGAATGGTTTGGTACTAAAAAATAGTTTGAATTGTTAGTTTTTTTAGTTTACAATGAAGGTGAGTAATCAGCTTTGATGAAGAGTAGTAGCTATTATTATTTGTTATAGAGAGCTAGTGGTTGGTGGAAACTAGTGCAAATGAATGGCGAATGGACTTCGGAGCTCTAATCCTGAAAAAAGTATGGATTAGCGTTTGCCTGCGTTATAAGGCTTAGAGTGGGTCTTTATAGGAGACCAATGAAGGTGGCACCACGGCTTTTCCGTCCTTTTGTGATGGAAAGGCCTTTTTATTTTGATTCAGCAGCTCTTTACTGTGCGACAGCAGTAGATTTTTCCTGTGCCGAAAGTGAAGCGTCTGGTGCAAAATACTTCCATTTCTACAGATGGAGAGAGGGATGCTGATGAGGAGCTTTTCAAGCGAGCTTGAAAAAGTCCAGACACAATTACGTTGAGGCGTAATTGATATGTTTTAAGGTGTAGAAGAGTAGAGCCTAGAGAAGGAGAGAGAATTATGACAGTTGAGCTTAGAACGTATACTATGAAAGTATTACAAGGGGATATGATGACGCCAATCTCCGTCTATCAATCACTTGAAGGAAAGCATAAAATGCTTTTCGAATCGTCAGCCAAGCATGAGGAAAGTGGTCGATATTCATTTATCGCCGTCAACCCAATTGCAGAATTAATTGGCGATCAAAATGGTTATTCTTTTACCAAAGATCGTCATACAGAAAAGGGAAGCGAAAATGTACTTGTTAAATTAAAGCAGGTAATGCCGTTCCATCAAGAGGATTATCCTTTTGCCTTTTTTGGGGGCGCCATTGGTTTCTTTGGATATGAAACCGCTTTTTATACAGAGAGAATAGGTGAATACTTACAGGATGATTTAGAAATGCCTGACGTCCATATCTTTTTCTATGATACCTTTATTGTGTTTGATCATTTAAAGCAGGAGATTACATTGGCAGCTATTGATTTATTTGTTGAGGGACGTTCTCTTGAAGAAATGAAAGATGAGATCAATAGGATTGAGGAACAGCTATACGCTGGAGCGAGTTATGAGGAAATGCAGCTTGGAGAGCTAGATTTCAAGCCAATGATTGCAAAAGAGCAATTTATCGCATTAGTTGAACGTGCGAAACAGCATATTCTTAAAGGTGATATATTCCAAATTGTTTTATCCCAACGCTTCACCTCATCCTTTACTGGAAATCCATTCGCCTTATATCGTCAATTGCGTACATCTAACCCATCGCCATATATGTTCTATATGGATTATGGAACGTACACTATTTTGGGCACCTCTCCAGAAAGTCTAGTGAAGGTAAAAGATCGCAGAGTAACGACAAATCCTATTGCTGGTACAAAACCTAGAGGTCAAACAGTGGAGCAGGATAAGGCTATAGCAGAGGGCTTATTAAATGATGAAAAAGAAATTGCTGAACATCGGATGTTAGTGGATTTAGGTCGCAATGATTTAGGCCGAATTTCAAAAATTGGAACAGTAAAGCTTGTAAAGTATATGAATATTGAGCGATATAAGCATGTTATGCATATCGTGTCAGAGGTTATCGGAGAATTACGTGAGGATGTGCATGTTTTGGATGTTCTTCGTGCCTGTCTTCCTGCAGGTACAGTATCAGGTGCACCGAAAATTCGTGCTATGCAGCTTATCAATGAGCTAGAGCCCGTGAAGCGTGGTGTTTACGCTGGCGCAGTTGGCTATATTTCTACAACTGGGGATATGGATTTAGCACTGGCTATTCGTACAATGATTATTAAGGATCAACATGCCCATGTTCAGGCAGGTGCAGGTATTGTGTACGACTCTGTGCCATTGTCTGAATACGAGGAAACATTGAATAAAGCACGCGCGCTATTGGAGGTAAAAAAATGATTCTACTAATCGATAACTATGATTCTTTTACTTATAATTTATATCAGCAAATATCAATGCTTGGAAAGGAAGTAAAAGTAGTACGTAATGACGAGCTTACTGTAGCTGATATCGAGAGCATGCAGCCAGAGGCGATTATATTATCCCCTGGCCCAGGAACGCCAACTGAAGCCGGAATAACAGTGGATGTAGTAAAAGAGCTTTATAAAAGGTTTCCGATTTTAGGTATTTGTCTTGGACACCAATCTATTGGGCAGGCTTTCGGAAGTAATATTGTGCAAGCTAAAAATATAATGCATGGTAAACTATCTACACTTCAATATGAAAAATCAGGATTATTTGCACAATTAGACGGGGAAATTGAGGTCATGCGTTACCATTCGCTTATTATTGAACAGAGCACCCTACATGAGGAGTTTAAAATTTTAGCAACCTCTAGTGATGATGGCGAAATTATGGCAATACAACATAAGAATTATCCGCTTTTTGGTCTGCAATTCCATCCAGAATCTATTGGAACAGAAGAGGGCGGTCTCATGATGCAAGCCTTCTTAGAACAGATTTCATAAAGTAAATAGAAAAGGCTGTCACTAATATCTTTTATTGACAGCCTTTTCTTATTTATTGTTTTTTTCCTGTAATTAGCTTTGCAATTTCCTCTAAGGACATTGAAGAATTGACCTCATAGGAACCAATTTGTAAGCTTCGTGAGTATTTTGCATTGGCAAGTAAGAGCTCCATCTCCACACTATTGTCAATGATACCGCCATCTTCCAGCTTTTTTGCTACAGTATATGGTGCCATGCCACTATAAATTTGAAGCGTCATAGTAGCTGCGTTGTTAGAGCCGTCAACGGACTTATTTATATCCTTCGATTCAGATGGATTAGGTTTCTCAGTATTTTCTTTAGGAACCTGTTTTATTTGCTCCTTTAACGAAGTAATTTCTTGATTTGCCTGTGCAAGCTTTTTTTGTAGTTCCTCTACTTGCTTCCCATTTGAGGAAGCTTTCGTCGGTAGACCGATATTGAAATCGAAACGAGTAGCTAAAGCTAGTAAAGCACCCACAAGAAATAAGGCAATGCCGAATGAGCGGATCGCAGACCTATTCATCAATTATCGACCTCCGTTTGCAATCACTTGTCGGACTTGTTCCTCAGTTAAATTAGAGCGAATACTTATATCTGCTACGGACATACCCTGCTTATTGAGTTCAAGCACCTGACTTACAATAATTTGATGGATGGGTTTTGTTTTGGTAGCTACTTGACCATTTTTGGATACTTGAGCTGCTTGTTGCACAGCTTGCATGACCTGTTGAACCTTTGGATTTGAGACTGAGTTATTTATTGCTGACGGTGTTTTAACCTGAAACTCCGGCTCAAGCAGCAGTTCCTCTTCGACAATTTTAAGTCGTCGCTTTAGATTGTTGGTTTCCTGGAAAATGGAGATTGATAATTCTTCTACATCCTGTTCGACTTTTTTTGCATTATTTTTGAAAAAGAACGATACAATGATTAGAACAATACCTACACTCATAAGTATGATGGATAAATCCAATAGTCTCACCTCATTAAAGTATGTAATTATCCTGCATAACCTAGTAAATTATCTGTACCAAAAGGGAAGCATCAGGTACAAGACTCCCACTTCAATTTAAGTGAGGCAAAAAAACATATGTGGGAGATTATCTGCCCATAATAGCCCGATTGAGGCCAACACAATGTTAGTCACACAAGCGTTTCCGCAGGATGAGGAGTACTTAGCTTGTGTTTCTCTAACAATCAGTGGGAATGGGAAAACCCCATTGATAAAAGTCACTTTATAAGGTATTTTACCATATGCAAACTTAATATGAAATGAAGGTAGATTTTTTTTCAGTTTGTGTTATAATAGGTTAGTCGTATAAATCATGCTCAAATTTAAATTCTTGATATAGAGTGGGAGGGTTAATGATGCGCGTAAACATTACTTTAGCTTGCACAGATTGCGGCGAACGTAACTACATTTCTAAAAAGAACAAGCGTAACAATCCAGAGCGTCTTGAACTTAAAAAATATTGCTCTCGCGAGAAGAAATACACTCTTCACCGTGAAACTAAGTAATCGCTCATTAAGCCAAAACCACAAGTGGTTTTGGCTTTCTACATTTTATCTTCATTCAGGCAGAGGTTTTTTGTATCGAAAGCATAGCGGCAGCTACAAATGTTTTCTGTAGCAAAAGCAAAGCGACAGCTACAAATGTTTTCTGTAGCAAAAGCAAAGCGACAGCTACAAATGTTTTCTGTAGCGAAAGCAAAGCGACAGCTACAATTACACCAAGTCGAAATTGATTAAGGGAGGTAGCTTGGCTTGGATAAAACAACATTACGAAACAAGGTAAAGGAAGCGCTTGCAACTATGAGTGAAACAGCTTATCATGAGCAGTCTTTAGCTATAGTAAAAAAGGTGCTACAGGAACCATATATAATAGAGGCAAATACAATTGGTATTACAATTTCCAATAAACCAGAAGTCGACACGCTTCATCTTATAAACGAATTATGGCAGCTTGGTAAAAAAGTTGCAGTTCCAAAATGTAACCCAAAAACAAGAGAAATGACATTTTACATTATTAATTCTTTTGAACAGTTAGAAACTGTGTATATGCATTTGCGTGAGCCGATTCCAGAAAAATGTGAGTTTGTTGACGCAAATGAGATGAATGTCCTACTTGTTCCAGGAGTTGTTTTTGATCAATATGGCTATCGAATAGGCTATGGCGGTGGTTATTATGACCGCTATATATTAAACTATAAAAAGGGTAAGCTCATGTCATTGCTATTTGACGAGCAGCTAGTTGATCGTGTTCCTACAGAAGTACATGATTGCCCAGTAGATATCATTGTGACATCCACAATACGTATAGATTGTGCTGCACAACGAGGAGCGAATTAAAATGGATAAAATGTTAGATATTTATGAATTATTGAAAACATATGGTACTTATATTTATACACGTGATCCCATTGGAGATTTAATGCTAATGGAGGATGAAATTCGTGAATTGTATAAAGCAAATGTGCTTGATATTAAAGATTACCAAATGGCATTGTTACTAATTCGACAAGAAACTACAAAACTTCGTATGAAAGAAAATAATCAATCGTGATTGAAAGATTACGAAATTGGGTATTGTAAAAATAGTGTAACAACTTTGTAATATTCTAAGAAACAGTGGCTTTCCACTGTTTTTATGATTTTATGAAACTTTTTACAATGCAAAACGTATATATAAGTATCTGGCGCATAGAAGAGTAAGGAGAAGAGTTTTCCAAAAATATATCTGTTGATTATCTGTAAAAAAAGGATTAAGATATATTTTGTTTCAGTAACAAATTGTTAAAAATTATTATTTTTTTGTGTAAGAAAGTAGGGAGGATGTTAGGAATGAAATCAATTAAGTGGCCTAAACATTCATTTATGATACTAGCAATTGTAGCAACTTGGATAAAAACGGTCATTGTTTATCACACAAGCTTTGAGATGAAAATTGAAAATGCGATGCAACAATTTATCTTGTTTATTAATCCGTTAAGTTTCTTACTCTTTGCTTATGGATTAGCATTGTTCTTTAAATCAACAAAGGCTAAAAACCGATTTATTATTACTGTCAGTGTTCTTTTATCAATAGTCTTATATGGAAATGTGGCGTTCTATCGTTTCTACAATGACTTTATTACATTACCGGTATTATTCCAGACAAGTAATTTCAGCGATTTAGGAACTTCTGTAGCAGCTATTGTAAGCCCATGGGATTTATTGTATTTTGTTGATGTACTAATTCTAATTTTAGCTAATAAATATGTACCTAGAATGAAAGAAGCAGTAAAAGTCAACGTTGAATTCCGTCGTGCGTTCTTCGTATTAGCAATTGCTATGTCTTTCTTAAACTTAGGGCTAGCAGAAACAGAGCGTCCACAACTGTTAACACGTAGCTTTGACCGCGAATTACTTGTGAAAAACATTGGTACGTACAACTACCACTTGTATGATATTTATATTCAATCAAAATCTTCTGCTCAACGTGCATTAGCGGATGGTAGTGAGCTAGTAGAAGTGAATAACTATATTCGCTCTAACCAGGCAGCCATTAACCCTGAAATGTTTGGAGAGTACAAAGGGCGTAACTTAATTGTTGTGTCAATGGAATCTTTACAAAACTTTGTTATTAATAATCAGATGGATGGTCATGAAGTTACACCATTCTTAAACTCTTTAACAAAAGATAAAGATACGTTTTATTTCAGTAATTTCTACCACCAAACTGGCTTAGGAAAAACATCTGATTCAGAATTTATTTTAGAAAACTCATTGTTCGGCTTAGGACGTGGTGCAGTATTCTTCACACATGGTGGGAATACGTACAACTCAATGGCTGAGCGTCTTGGAGAAAACGGCTACTTTACAAATGTCATGCATCCAAATAATAAATCATTCTGGAACCGTGATATGATGTATCAATCTTTAAATATCGATAAATTCTATGATATAGATTCATATACGATTGGCGAAGGGCAAGCTGTCAACTGGGGAATGAAAGATGTCCCATTTGTAGAGCAATCTGCAGCATTAATGAAAGATATGCCACAGCCATTCTATTCTCGACTAATTACATTAACGAACCACTATCCATTCACATTGGATCCGGATGATGTTATGATTCCTGAATATACTTCGAATTCAGGTACATTAAATCGCTACTTCCAAACGGTTCGTTATATGGACGAAGCACTGAAAGACTTCTTCCAAAGCTTAAAAGATCAAGGCGTATATGATAACTCTATTATCGTAATGTATGGTGACCATTATGGTATTTCTGAAAACCATAACAAGGCGATGGCACAGTATTTAGGAAAAGAAAGCATTACACCATTTGATAATGCACTGCTACAAGAAGTACCTTTATTCATCCATATCCCTGGAGCTGGCGATGGTAAAGAAATGACTGAGGTAGCTGGACAAATGGATTTACGTCCAACAATCTTACATCTTCTTGGCGTTGAAACGTCAAAAGACATGCAAATGGGCGCAGACTTATTCTCACCAGAGCATGAAGACTTTGTTGTATTCCGTGACGGTCGATTTATAACAGATAAATATGTTTATGCTGGTGAGGCTTGCTATGACAAAGCTACCGGTGAAGAGGTTGATGGCGAGCCATGTCAGCCATATGCTGATCGAGCTACAATGGAATTAGAAAATTCCGATGCCATCATCAACGGCGACTTGCTTCGATTCTATGATGAAAAGACTGGGAATTTGAAACAAGATGCTGTGAAATAACATAAAGAGGGATCTCTACTTATATGGAGATCTCTCTTTTTGTATTTCAGGAAAAAGGGGAGAAATGCTCGGGTAGTGAAGGAAACCGCTCAGGGAACGCGGGAAACTGCTCGGTTATTATGGAAACCGCTCAGATGAAAGAAAAACTCGCTCGGGTAGCAAAGAAAAATGCTCAGGTGAATGAGAAATACGCTCGGAAAGCAATGCAAACTTCTCGGATGAAAAGGAGACTCACCTAATTAAAAAAATTCATTCAGATAGTCAAAAAAGTAGGTTTATGGCTCCCCATCAATAATGATATAGATAGAAAAAGAGCAGCCTCATAATAGAGACTGCTCTTTTTTCTGTCTAGATTTTAGTGTAATTTTGGTGGGTAACCGCTATGAACGATTGTCATGATGACGAACCAACCGAATACTACAGCACTTAATAAGTTGAAAACAACACTTAAAAGGTTCTTTTCTTTAATTGCTTGGAATGTACCAACTACAGCGAAAATCGCTACTAGACCAAAAATAACCATTAATAAGTTCATTAAAAATTGACACTCCTTTCGACATCAGAAAATGAATGTCGTAAACAATATTCCTCCTTAATTGTAAACGTTCTACCTGTTTTTGTCGAGAACTAAAATAGCGTAAACTATGAACATTTATCGTCAAATTGTGGCAAAGGCTGTATAATAGGAAATTGAGGTGATGACAATGATGAACGTACGAAGTTATTCACTTGGACCCGTCCAAACGAATTGTTATATCGTATCGAATAAAGAGAAGGAATGCTTAATATTTGATCCAGGAGAGGAAGCGCAGCGAATTATTAAAGCTATACGCAGTAATGGTTTAACGCCATTGGCTATTTTTTTAACACATGCACATTTTGATCATATTGGTGCAGTGGATGCAGTCCGTGAAGCTTTTAATATTCCCGTATGGATCCATGAAAAAGAAGTTAGCTGGTTAGGAGATCCATCAAAGAATGGCTCTAGCAAATATGCGGCTTTACCAGATTATGTTGTTGCTGCACCAGCTGAAGAAAATATAATAAAAGAAGAGCGTCTATTTGAAATAAACGGTTTTGTATTTAAAGCAATTTTTACACCAGGTCATTCACCTGGCAGTATTTCGTATATATTTGAACATGATGGTTTTGCTATTGTGGGAGATACGCTATTTGAACAAGGTGTAGGAAGAACCGATTTAATTGGCGGTTCAACAAAGGTACTTCTTGCATCCATCCATGATAAATTATTAACTTTACCAGAGGATACGATTGTCTATCCTGGTCATGGCAATTACACGACCGTTGGAGCGGAAATGGAGACAAATCCCTTTTTAAATGGATTTTAAAAAACGATAGAAAAATTAAACAATTTTATTTATTTGTGCTAAAATAAACTTAGGTGATGTAGATGGAATTGATTTTACTTTTATCGCTGATTACTGATTTTAATTACTTAATTCAACATAGTCCGTTTATTAAAGTATACATCTATACTATATTTGATAAAATTTCTGTTTTTGATACTAATTTTGATGTAACGATTGATTTAACAGTCAATGTAAGTTTTGAAACAAAGATGTATTTATCTCATATCACACTTAATAAATGGCTGAGAACAGTAATTTACAGTAAATCCGATAATGATGAGGAATTAGTATCCCTTTTATAAGAAAAATTATAAAAGGGGAGATAATCATTAATGCTTGAATTATTAACACAACCATTGACAAATTTGTTAGAGGCTTTTTTTCATTTTACAGGGAGCTATGTTTTTGCAATCGTACTTCTTACAGTGCTTATACGTTTAATTCTAATGTATCCAAATTTCAAGTCTTTTAAATCCCAACAGGTGGTTACGCAAACTACCGAAGGGAATAAGGAGCAATTATTAGCTTTACAAACAAAGTTAAGCCAAGCTAAAACAGATGAAGAACGTAAAGAGTATCAACTGCAAATGTCTCGATTAATGATGGAGAACTTTTCAGGCATGAAAACGGGATGTCTAACAGCGCTTATACAATTTCCGATTTTAACTGGCTTGTATTTAACCATTTCTAAAAACAATGCTATTATGCATGAGAGCTTGTTATGGTTTAATCTTGGTTCTGCAGATATTTTTATGGCAGCTTTTGCAGGTTTAGCGATGATGATTCAAATGTATTTATCATTTAAGCTAGCAGGAAATAGTAATCCACAAATGAAAATGATGATAGGGATCATGCCAGCTATGATCGTATTCTCATCTCTATTCATGCCATCAGCCATCCCATTCTATTGGACTGTGTCCTCTATGTGGATGATTATACAAACGATTGTGTTTAATAAATATAAACCTAAACTAACCTCATAAAATATAAATCCCCCTAACCTAAGGGGGATTTTATTATGCTCATAAAAGATAGAAACAAAAAAGGCGTGTCTCATATTTTGAGACACGCAATTTTCTCTGTATTAATGACCGCCACCAGGTACGTGAATAAATGTTGTATAGTACGTGAAGCCAGCGAAGAATACAGTTAAATATGCTCCGAAAATGTACATGTACATACGTTCTGAAAGGTTTAAGAAGCCTAATAATAAGAATAAACCTGTATTACCTACGAATAATAGCGATACCTCGTTCATACCACCAAGGTAGAACATAACTGCAAAAATACCTGTCCAGAATGCCATAACTTTATACATATTATCCATGAAATTTCCCCTCCTTTTGCCCACGACACAATAATCTCTTACTCATTATAAATGATATGAAAGGTGTCTGTAAACTGGAACTTCTCCTTCTTTGTGACAAACAAATGGAATTTTTAAATTAACGATCTAATTCTGTCACGTTTATTTCATATTTACATAAATCACAATTATGTATCATGCTTTCAATCTGTATAAATTCATTACTAGAAAATAATGCATCTAACTGACCCTTTAGATAGGATTCATGTAAAGAACATACAATTTCTGAATGGGTAGTAAGCTGTTCCTGGAACGGACAATTAAATATGGAGAATATCACCTTTTTGCCATGCTCTGTTTGCTGTATTTGCGGGATATAGCCAATTAATGCAGCATTGTCTGTTAATAGTTGAAGCTTTTGGTCGAAGGAAAGGGTATTATTTAATTTTAACTCAGCACTTACATAATTCTTCATTTGCTGGAATCCGTCTTGGTAGCCGATGTCCATGCATTTTGTTAAAGCAGATGGGCCAAATTCTTGAATCAATTGAATTGTCCACTTTAATAGTCGATCCTCATCCCGTCTTGGGAATGTTAATGATACCCCTTTTTCGGAAGCCTTATATACGCGGCCAGGTCGCCCGCCCTTACCAGTCTTGGCAAAATCAGCAGTAATTATATTAATTTCTGAAAGTTTTGTTAAGTGCAGGCGTGCAACGTTCGGATGAATGCTGAATTTATCAGCAATATTTTGAACAGTTACTGTTTTTCTCTCTTTCAATATGTACTCATAAATCGAGTATCTAGTTTCATCGGCTAATGTACTAGTAATCTTTAATGGATGGATCATTTGCTTCACCTCAATTTTATTTTTCAAATACTATTTAGTCTACCAAGTGTTAGTAAAAAAATCATGTTGATTCTATTATATTGTATTATTGAAAAAGATACAGTTCCTTTCGGCATAAATATTAACTTTTTCATGTAAGGATGTTCTTTTTTAGTGGAAATTTGCAAGTTATCCACATTTTTATAACAAAAACCTAAATTGTTAGGCGTTTTAATAGCAAATTTTTATTTTGAGAAAAGGGCTTTTCTCGTGACATATTCATCACTATACTAGGAAATAACGAATAGGGCGGTCATATTCGAATGAAGTAGAAGAGAGGTGCAAATGTGCAGAATTTCGAAACAGTTGTCGAACAAAAATGTGAGCAGCTTTTACTAAGGGCTTATCATTTCGGTGCATCAGATTTATTATTAGTACCCGAAATGGAACGGTACCGTCTGTATTTTCGGAAATACGATAAGCTGCTTCAGGCTGGTGAATTACCGAACGATCTGGCAGAACGGATGATTTCCTTCTATAAATTTTTGGCAGCCTTAGATATTAGTGAGCGTCGCAAACCCCAAAGCGGCTCCTTTCAAAAATCAATGGAGAAAGATCCATTTGCCTTTCGTGTATCTACACTTCCCTCAGTGTTTTTAAAAGAAAGTCTGATTATCCGACTTCTTCTACAAAATCATACATTCCCACTTACTTCTTTATGTTATTCCAAATTCGCAGCGAACATCTTAATGGAGCTCGTGAAACATCAGCAAGGGCTTCTATGTTTTACAGGAGCAACCGGGTCTGGAAAATCGACATCGTTATATTCACTCATTCATTATTGCTCAACAGAATTACATCGTCATGTTATCTCCTTGGAAGATCCTGTAGAAAATAATCAAGCGAATCTTCTTCAAATTCAAGTAAATGAACGAGCTGGTGTTACATATGCTGCCGGTTTAAAGGCTATATTACGCCACTCACCTGATGTCATTATGATTGGTGAAATACGTGATAAAGAAACTGCCAAAATCGCAATAGAGGCTTCCTTAACAGGTCATTTAGTGGTAAGCACCATCCATGCTAAGGATTCGGTAAGTTGTCTTTATCGACTGATCGACTTAGGTGTTTCTGTCGAAGAGCTTCGTCAAACGATAATAGGGATTGTTGCTCAAATACTTCTCCAGTCGCCAATCATTCAGGAAGAGCGCCGTGCATTGTTTGAAATATTAAGCGATGTTCATCTTCAAGAGGCCATCAAAGCAATCATGCAAAATACTAGCTATGAGCTGCCACGTGATTTAACACTTGCAGGTCAAAGAGATTTAATAGAGGGGCAAATATATGCAGCTACGAAAATACACTGACAAGATGTTAGTAGAATACAATAAGGCTACAAAGTGGCGGGTAAAGGATCAAGCACATTTCTTCAGTCGATTAAGTGTGTTAATGCAGGAAGGTTATTTATTTCCTCAAGCGATTTCAATCCTTTTACCACACCATATTGAGGCACATGAGGAAATTCAGCAACGGATCGACGAAAAACTTAGGCAAGGGATAGGTGTTACAGGGATTTTGGAAACATTACGGCTTGCAAAGCATCATTTAGTGGCGATTACGGTTGCGGAAAATAATGGTCATATGATTGAGGCCATAAAAGGAGTAGCAAAGCAAATGGCTGTAAGTGAGGCGACCAAGAAAAAATTAATGAAGCTGCTCTTATACCCAGTAGTACTCATACTATTTTTGCTGCTATTGTTTTTTGTATTTCGTACAGTATTTTTTCCAAATATAGAAAAAATGATTTCAAGTCGAACTACTAGCAATGATCAAACAATGGTTGAGCTATCAAAAATGTTCTTGCACTTCCCTGATGCTCTTGTCGTTTCAGGTATAGCTATAGTTGGTGGTATTGTATTTTTTCAGCTTTATCTTAAACGCCAGCCAATTGCTCGCCAGTTAAAAGTTATCTCAAAAATCCCATTTATCCAAATTTATGTGCGACTATCTTTAACGAGACAATTTGCTGCCTATTTAGGGAGTCTACTAGAAAGTGGTTTTTCCTTACAGGCCAGTCTGCAAATCTTGGAAGAACAGAAATTACAGCCACTTTTACAGCATCTGGCTCAATGCATCAAGGAGCGTGTTGTTTTTGGAGACACTTTGACACAGGCTGTTCAATTAACAGCAGTTTGGCAGAGGGATTTCTCCACTTTTGTTGAGCATGGCGAGAAAAGTGGCTATTTAGGAAAAGAGCTTTTACTCTATAGCGAATTATTGACAGACAAGCAGGAGCAATTATTGCACAGAATGCTTGCATTTGTACAGCCAACTTTTTTTATCATCATTGCTGTCTGTATCGTTGCTGCATATGTCAGTTTGTTATTACCAATTTATCACATGATTGAACTAGTCTAGGAGGATCATAATGAAAAAAATAAAGCGGCAAGCTGGATTCACGCTAATCGAAATGTTAATTGTGCTTCTAATTATTTCCATCCTAATTATACAATTCTGAAACGAATAACATGTCAATGAATGTTTATGTACATATCAACCCCTCAGCCCTTGCGCTGTCTACCTTCACGCAATTTATTCTCTCTGATATATTTCAAAATAGTACCCTGGGAACTACCTAACTCTTTCGCAATATCTATACTGGCCATGTTTGGATTTACAGTAATTAACTTTTTAATACCTTCAACAATTTCTGTTTTTCGTTCAGGGCTACCTTTACCTAATTTCAAGTTTGAATAAGGTCCAAATCGTTCTTCGTCTAGTCGTAATGTTTGTGCATTCAATCCTGACAGTCGTTTTAATTTCATAAATGAAATAGGAGCTGGCTGGGCATCTAAAATAGCTTGTGTAGCTTCGTAACGTTCTCTTTGCTGTTGTAATAAACGTTCTTCGTATTCTATATTCGTTTCATCTATTTTCACTATTAAATCAATAGGAAAATCATTGATGGTAGTGAATTTAAAAGTGATTGTGTTATCAGCAGGTGAGAGTAGCGCATATTCAAATAGTGCTGCTATCAAATCTTCTTTATCTTTCTCGCTATATTCAGTATCTATTCGATGTATAGACGACAAGTGTTCTTCTACTACTGCCAAATTATCAAGTAGTGCATCATAACTATATTTTTCACTTTTTAACAGATGGATTTTCGTATTTAGTTCATTAAGTTTTGAATTTAAGCTCTTATTTTCATTTTCAATTAGTTTCGTTTTTTCCTCATATTTTTCTTTTGTCAGCTTGCTATCTAAATACAAATCTAACAACTTATCAATTTTCCCGTTATTATCGCTCATCATCTTTTGTAAACTTGACGCTTGTTGCTCAAGTTGGCTAATTTGAGATTCATCCTTAAATTCAATATCAAGGTATCTTTTTGCTGTTTCCTCACTTAATAAAATGTTTTTAACAGCTAACACAAGAGGTCTAGTAATGCGAACAGCATTATATTTCGGCTCGAAGGGGCAAGGGTCAGCTAATCCATGATTATGTGTTAAATACCATCTGTATCCGCCGTACTGCGATTTATCACCTTGTTGTAAAGATATTTTGCGTCCACAAATAGTACATGTAATATGCAACTTAGCAAGTGGATGGTGATGTATTCGTGTTGTCGGGAATAGCTTCGTATTCGTTTCCATTAAGTGTTGTATGCGTTCGAAAGTTTCTACTGTTCTTAGTTGAGGATATTTATCCTCATTGGTAATTGTTTCACCGTTTGAAAAAGTTACGCTATATTCACCACAATAAGCCACATTTCTTAACCTTTGATACACGGTGTTAGGATGCCATTTAGAGCCGTTTGATGTACGTGAAATTTTATTTAGCTCTGTAGCAATACTCGATAGACCATATCCTTGTAAAAATAAATCATCGATGAATGGTATGACCCAAGAAAATTCTTTATTAATGGATACCTCTTTTGTTTCCTTGTCATAAACATATTCGAATGGTATGCGGCCATATATACCACCTTCTCGTACATATTGGCGTAGTCCTCGTTGAGATCTTCTACGAAACAAACGACGCTCTCTTCTTGCAATGATATTGTATAAATCAGAACGAAATTCATCATCTTCATTGTCTAAGTCGATAACTAAGCCTGGTTCCGCAATTTTTACATTGTTTTCACGCAACACCAACTTTAATTCTTCCCAATTCAACGTATCTAAGCGAGATAACCGGTCTTGATCGGCAACCAGCACAATATCTACTAAGCCATCATCTACACAATCCATCAAAGCTGTTAAGCCTTTTTTATCAAACTTTGCACCACTGTCTACATCCTTAAAAACATCGACGATACGCCAGTTTTGCTTGTTCGCATATTCTGTTAATTCATGTTCCTGTGCAGCTAGACTATACTTATCTTCTTGATTGCGGGTAGATACACGGATGTAGATAGCTACACGTAATATATTTTTGGCTGCAGTTTCTTTTACGGTCATTTTTGTCTCATCTCCTTTTAAAGTTATAAGAAAAGAGCTAGACGGATGGGTCTGCTCTTTCTTTGTTTGATTGATTAGCGCTAATTAATCAAAGTCTATTATTGATCTAACAACTTTTCCGATAATACGTGCTGGGTTGCTAGGGCTAACGATTATTGGTTTATGGGATAGATTATCAGGCATTAAAAATATAATTCCATCTTGTTTCTTCACTCTTTTTAAAGTAGCTTCTTCGTCACCGTTTACCAACACTGCTGCTATTTCTCCATTCTCTACATCAGGCTGTACTCTGACTAAAACTTTAGAACCATTCATAATAGTCGGTTCCATACTATCGCCTTTGGTCTTCAACGCAAAAATTTCACCACTTGGTAAGTATTCAGCAAACTCATAAGTATAACCTTCTATGTTTTCCTCAGCAAGAATCGGGTCACCACATGCAATAACACCTAGAATTGGTATTTTTACAAAGTTAGGCTCTACAGGGATTAGGTTGGTTGGAGTTACATTTTCAATAGTTTCTCCCTTTGCATCCATCTCTTCGGCCTCTTTAAATTTAATGTAAGCATTAATATCACCCTTGAAGTATTGGGGAATAGCTTCATCATACATTTCATATTTAATCAAAAAATCTTGGACTGTCATACTGAAAAAATTAGTTATCGCCTCTAATTGTTCTGAAGTTAGAGGGATTAAATCATCTTCTATCCCCGTAAGCATTTTGGGGCTGATATTTACACCATTTGCAAGTTCTTCTATAGAAAGATCTTGTTCTTTTCTCTCTTCTTTAATTGTCCATCCTATATCCTCGATATAACTGAGTCCTAGTAGGTAGTCAGCAGAAACATTGAATATCTTACATAACATCTTTATTTCTTTTCCACGAGGATGATTTTCATCCGATTCCCATTTAGAAACTGTAGTATATGATTTTAAATCTAACATTTCAGCTAATTGTTGTAGAGTCATCCCTCTAGATTCACGCAACTCTTTTATTTTTTCTCCTGTTGTTTTCATTGTCTCACCTCCCTCGCTATTAATTATATTTAGTATTTGATTTAAAATCAATAATAAAACATGATTTAAAATCTTTATTTTATAGATTTAGCTAAATAGAAAGTGAAAATCGCTTGAATGTTGATTTAAAATCAAGTATGATTCATTTAACAAGTTAAAAGCGAGGTGAATAAGAATGCTTAATATCGCAGAATTGAGAGTGCGCCATGGAAAAATGTCTCAAAAAGAACTTGCTGAAAAAATAGGTACGACGCAAACGAGCATTAGTTTATGGGAAAAAGATATTGAAAGCATATCCGCCCCATATCTAATTAAAGTTTGTAAATTTTTCGGTGTAAGTTCAGATGAGTTACTAGGCTTGAGAGATGGTTAAAAATTTTTAATCTTAACATGATTTTAAATCAAGTTTTAGCGAAAGGAGTAATCGAAATGAACGAATTAATCCCCACTATTAATGGAAATGACCGTATTTTAGTTAGTGGCCGAGATTTACATGAGTTCTTAGAAGTGACAGAACGTTATAACAGTTGGTTCGAAAGAATGGTTACTTATGGATTTGTTGAGAATGTGGATTTTACAAGTGTTAAAAGTTTTGCACTTGTAAATAACGGGGCTAAACGAGAAATAGATGACCATCATCTAGTGATTAACATGGCGAAAGAAATTTCGATGCTACAACGCAATGAGAAGGGGAAGATTGCTCGGCAATATTTTCTTGAGTTAGATGAGAAGTGGAACAGTCCTGAAATGGTTATGAAGCGTGCTATGGATTATCTTAATGCTCGTGTTGAGAAGCTTCAAACTGAAAACCTTGTACTTGTGCAGCAGAACAGCGAACTTCAGCCGAAAGCAAGCTACTACGATATGGTGCTACAGAATAAGTCTTTGTTGTCCGTGTCTAAAATCGCTAAGGATTATGGCATGAGTGCTATCAAGTTAAATAAATTGCTTTATGAGCTAGGTGTGCAGTACAAACAAGGCGATATTTGGTTGCTTTACGCCAAGTACCAAGATAAAGGTTATACGCAGACAACAACGCATGTTATTGATGCTGATAGGTCAAGAGTAAGCACAAAATGGACGCAAAAGGGACGACTGTTCATTTACGACTTACTGAAACGTGAAGGTATTTTCCCGGTGATTGAGCGTGAGGAAGCTAGTTGATTGCGCTGTGATACAAAACCAATAAAGGTGAAGTAAAAAAATGAAGGAAATGAGGTGTAAAGGTTTTATGGGGTTAGAAAAAACAATCAACATGGAGTTAGTTAAAATACGCGCATTCTTGCCTGAAAAGTTATCAGAGCTATCACGTGTTAACGAGCCGTTAGCGTTGAAACTATTACGCGATTGGGGAGATGGAAAAAAAACACTTCGAGATTTATGGGCGGCAGTACATGAAGGATTGGAGGTGCGAAATGAACACAACCAACCTAGAGTGGCTGGCTATGTCAATTGATGAAAGGCGTGCGGCACTGACGAAGATTGCAGAAACATCCATCCTAATTTGGGTAGCTAGATGGGCTCAGATGAAGGCAGGTGTAGCAAAATGATAGAACGTAATTTCAATGGTTTAATCGTACGTCATAGAAAATCAGCAGTCTTTTTCGAGAGAGAAACAGACTTGAATATCAAAGGGTATGTATCTCGCTACTGGGAAGATCAAACACCTGTAATTCAACCAAGTGAACTAGAACGCAAATATATTTTTTCTCAAACTGAGTTTAAAGAATTTGTAGCTTACATGGAGCAAATTGCACTTGAAGCATGGTCAAACTTTAAACCCAAAATAGCAGTTAGCCCTGGATCTGATTACTGGGAGTATTACGATAGGGATTTTGATAACAATGGGTATTTGACCGTTGGAAAATATTATATCAACTTAGATGGTCCAGCAAATCAACCCAAAACAGACAACCCTGTTGTTCGGTTATATAAATTTAATAAACGTAAATTCGAATCATTTATTTATGACTTACGCCAAACATTAGTGACTAAATAAGTCGCAATATTCAAATAAAAGGAGGCTCTATCATGATCAATACACCGTTACCAGAACGTTTAACTGCAACAGATGAAAAAGCGTTATTTCAAGCTTTCATAGAATCTGGAGATCAACATGCAAAAGATATGCTTATTGAAGGTAATTTACGTTTAGTGGTCTATCTTGTGACAAAGCAATTCAATAACACAGGTTATCCAACAGAGGACTTAGTTAGTATTGGTTCAATAGGTTTGATTAAAGCTGTCCATACATTTGATACAAGTAAAAATATTAAGTTTGCAACATATGCAGCAAGTTGTATCAGAAATGAAATATTAATGCATCTTCGAAAAGTACGTCGTTGGTCAATTGAAACTTCTGCAGATGTACCAATCAGTAATCGTATGGAGGACGATGAGTTTTGTTTACTTGATACCTTTGGAACGAATCCGGACTTGGTCTTTGAAACAGTAGAAACACAAATGATGAAAGATTTGCTGAAGGATATTGTCGACCAATTAGAACCTCGTGAGCAATTGATTATGAAGCGACATTTTGGAGTAGATGCTGTAACACAAGCAGATATTGCTAGAGAACTAGGAGTAAGCCAATCCTACGTTGCTCGGATAGAAAAGAAAGTGATCAGCAAACTTTCTGAAATGGCTCAATCTATTGCCTTTGGAAGTGAGGTGAGATTAGATGCGAAACACATTAGGTGATTTAAACAATCATTTATTCGCACAGCTGGAGCGTTTGAGCGATGAAGATTTGAAGGGACAAAAATTAACTGAAGAAATCGATCGTGCTCGAGCAATAACAAGCGTTGCTAATCAAATAGTATCGAATGGAAGTTTGGTGTTACAAGCACAAAAATTTCACACGGAATTTGCATCTAAAGAATTACAAAAACCAAAAATGTTGGAAGGGTGAGCCTAATGCGACATACCTGGACGCATGAGCAAAAAGAGTTTTTACGTGAACACTATCCATCAAATAGTCAAAGGGATTTGTTAGTTTTATTCAATCAACATTTTCAATTAGACATCAATCTAAAACAATTAAAATCTTGCTTAACAAATCACAATATTACAAGTGGTCGCACTGGTTATTTTGAGATAGGCAGCACTCCAGCTAATAAGGGTAAAAAGTTTCCTGGTCAAGTTAATAAAACTTCATTTAAAAAGGGTAACAAGCCGAGAAATTATAAACCTGTCGGTACTGAGCGCATTGACCGTGATGGCTATGTATTAATTAAAGTTTCTGACTCAGGTACCTGGCATGAAAGATGGAGACATAAACACAAGGTGGTATGGGAAAAGGCAAATGGTCCAATACCAAAAGGTCATGTTCTGATTTTCCTTGATCAAAACAAACTTAATATTTCACTTGAAAATTTACAGCTAATTACTCGAGCACAGCTAGTAAGGATGAATCAAAATAAATTATTTAATAATGATCCTGAGCTCACTAAGACAGGTGTTGTTATTGCAAATATCTATACAAAAATGGGAGTTCTCAATCGAAAGGAGAAAACGAAATGAAATCAACAGGTATTGTACGCAGTGTAGACAATTTAGGGCGTGTAGTTATTCCGGCGGAACTCAGAAACACTTTAGGGATTGATAAACAAGATCCATTAGAAATCTATATCGATAACGACAAAATCATCTTGAAAAAATATCAGCCAAACGGTGAAAAAGACGAGGTCATTGCTAATTTGCAGAAGATGGCTACCGGTGCAAAAAATCCAAATGTGCTCGAGACAATTGAACGCGCTATTAAATTAATACGGTAGGTGAAGAAAATGAATGATTGTCTTCTAGAAGTCCTGGGCGATTACTTTGTTGCTAACAACCTACTATACAAAGGTTGGGAGTTTCATGAATTCATCACTGAATGGCAACACGGCACTATAGTAATGACGAAAGGGTGATATAAATGACTCGAAATCCTTATGACTACTACATTATGGATGAAGAGTATGAGTTAGCAGAAGCGAGAGGTATTTCACAAAAAACGCTTGATTACAGAATCCGAAGACTAGGTTGGAGTAAATCGAAAGCATTAAATACACCTGTCAAAAAACAACGTAAGTATCCAAAACACATCATGGATAAGGTAAAGGAAAATAATATTCACCCTACTACATTTCGTTGGAGAGTTCAATATGGATGGGATATAGAAAGGGCATGTACGGAACCAACCCTACCACCAAATCATCCATTGCGTATGAGTGGAAATGTTGAAAAAAGAAGAAAGTATCCAATTGAACTGGTGCTTTTAGCAGAAAAAAATGGCATATCATATCAGACATTCCGAAGACGTGTGAAAAGGGGGATGGACATGCATACAGCTGCTGTCACTCCGCTTATGTCTAAAGAAGAAAGCTTAGCTAAAGCACGAAAGAAAAGTTCATTCAGCTTGGGGATTGAAGCATTCTGGAATGAAAAAAGATCACTCTGCAAAGTGACCTAGAAACAATGTACAAAGCAATTATAGCATGAATAAAGGAAAGGTAGGAGCGAAAAGTCATGCCAATCAAAATAAACAAACTTGAAATAGAAAACGTAAAGCGTGTTAAGGCAGTAAAGATTGAGCCTACAGCAAATGGTTTAACAATTGTTGGCGGCAAGAATAATCAAGGTAAGACAAGCGTGTTAGATGCTATCGCTTGGGGACTAGGCGGCAATAAATATCGTCCTTCACAAGCTACACGCGAAGGATCCGTTATTCCTCCACATTTACACATTGTACTGTCCAATGGATTGGTTGTTGAGCGTAAAGGTAAAAATTCCGATTTGAAAATCATCGATCCAAACGGGCAAAAAGGTGGGCAACAACTTTTAGATAGCTTCGTAGAGGAATTGGCTATTAATCTACCAAAATTCATGAATTCGACCAATAAGGAAAAGGCAAATATTCTTTTGCAAATTATTGGTGTTGGCAATCAATTATATGAGTTAGAAAAACAGGAGAACGAGCTTTATAACAATCGTAGAACACTTGGCCAGATTGCTGACCAAAAAACAAAATATGCAAAAGAGCAGCCTTACTTTCCTGATGTACCCAAAGAATTGATTTCTATTTCAGATCTAATTCAGCAACAGCAAGCAATTCTAGCATGTAATGGTGAAAATCAGCGAAAACGTGAACAACTTTCATTTATTGAGCAAAAGCATATTCAACAACAGCAAGAAGTGGAACGACTCAAACAACAGCTTGCTATTGCAGAAAATGCGCTATTACAAATATCACAAGATTTAGAGATTGCTAAAAAATCAGCCCTCGATTTACATGATGAATCAACAGCAGAATTAGAGTCAAATATTCAAGAGATTGACGAAATCAATCGAAAAGTTCGAGCGAATCTTGATAAAGATAAAGCCGAAACTGATGCTCATGAATATCACAATCAATATAACCAGTTAACCGTGAAAATTGAAGAGGTTCGTAAACAAAAATCTGTTTTATTGCAAAGCGCTAATTTACCTTTAGAAGGATTATCTGTTCAAGATGGTGAGCTCATTTATAACGGACAGAAATGGGATAACATGAGTGGCGCTGATCAATTAAAAGTATCTACAGCGATTGTACGAAAACTGAAACCTAATTGCGGTTTTATCCTACTAGATAAATTGGAACAGATGGATTTAGATTCTCTTCACGAATTTGGTAAATGGCTAGAACAAGAAGGATTGCAAGCTATCGCTACTCGAGTAAGTACAGGTGAAGAGTGTTCCATCATCATTGAGGACGGATATGTTGCAGGTCAAGATACTGTACCAACAGTAGAGCAACCTCAACAAAAGACTTGGAAAGCAGGTGAATTTTAATGGAAGTGATTAGCGGAAAAATTGAGAAGGCTAAAAAAGTTGTGATTTATGGTCCAGAAGGTATCGGAAAATCATCATTAGCAGCACAATTTCCTGCACCGATTTTTATTGATACAGAGGGATCTACAACGGAATTAACTGTAGATCGTTTGCAAAAACCGTCTAGTTGGACAATGTTAAAACAACAAATTGAATGGGTGAAACAACAAGGCAGTCGATTTAAAACACTCATTATCGATACAGTGGACTGGGCTGAAATGCTTTGTATAGAAAGCGTTTGTTCTACACATGGAAAAAAGGGTATTGAAGATTTCGGCTATGGCAACGGCTATGTTTATACAAAAGAAGAGTTCGGCCGTTTCTTAAATTTATTGAGCGATGTGATTGAGGCAGGTATACATGTCGTATTGACTGCACATGCACAAATTGTAAAGTTTGAGCAACCTGACGAAATGGGTGCTTATGACCGTTATCAATTAAAGCTTGGTAAAAAGACAAGCTCTCAAACGGCTCCTTTAGTAAAGGAATGGGCTGATATGGTGCTATTCATCAACTATAAGACGTATAGCATCGCAACTGACGATAAAGGTAAAAAGCACAAAGGACAAGGCGGTGTGCGTACCATTTTCACGACACACCATCCAGCGTGGGATGCTAAAAATCGCCATGGGTTACCTGATGAATTGCCACTTGATTATGCACATATTGCACATATTTTTAATCAAGGGGTACAGCAACCAGTTCAAGTAACAGAAACGTGGTCAAGCCATCCACTAGAACATTCACAGCCAGTACAAGTCCAACAAGCACCACCAAGTGCACCAGTTGAACAGCCAACAGCTCCACCAACAACAGAGCCATCACAAACGGTGCCAAATGTGCCAGATCCACCAGTAGTGCCATTAAGCCCTGGAATACCACAACCATTACGAGATTTAATGCTGCAGAATAATGTAACTGAGCAAGAAATACAGGTTGTGGTAAATCAAAAAGGTTACTACCCACAAGATACGCCAATTACAAACTATGATCCTAGCTTTGTTGAGGGCGTACTAGTAGGAGCGTGGCAACAAGTCTATGGAATGATTGTGGAGTTTAGAGAAAGTCTACCATTCTATTAAAAACATGATACACAGGAGGTATTTTAAATGAATCAAGAAAGAGAATTAGGCTGGGATGATGAGATTGAAAAGGATGGTAGTGACTATATATTACTACCGGAAGGTGATTACGATTTTACTGTTGCAAAATTTGAACGTGGACGATTCCAAGGTAGTGCAAAGATGCCAGCTTGTAATCAAGCGAAATTAGAGTTAACCGTGCATTCACCTGAACATGGCAATGTAGTAATCTTCCATAACTTATTGTTGCATACCAAAACCGAAGGCTTACTATCTAACTTTTTTGCAGGAATTGGTCAAAAGAGAAAAGGTGAAAAATTACGCATGAATTGGAATGCGGTGATTGGTGCTCGTGGTCGTTTGAAGCTAGAAATTAATAAATTTACAAAGAAAGACGGATCAGAAGGAACAAATAATCAGGTGGGAAAATTCTACTCTTATGAGGAAATTCAGGGTCAACAACCACCACAAACAAATTACCAACAGCCTGTGCCACAGCAACAATATCAACAACCTAATCAACAACCAAATTATCAGCAACAGCCAGCACAACAACAACCAACATATCAGCAACATCAGCCACCATTCCCAACATCGAATCCACCACAGGGTGGGGGCGGATTCACACCAGGACAGTTTTAGGAGGTAATTATGAAACTAAGAGACTACCAACAAGAAGCCCGTGAGTCCATTCAAAACGAGTGGGAGAACGGTGTGAAAAAAACGTTATTGGTGTTACCTACTGGGTGTGGCAAAACAATCGTATTTTCGAAAGTTATTGAAGATCGAGTAAAAAAGAGCGAGCGTGTTCTCGTCCTTGCCCATAGGGGTGAATTACTTGAACAAGCTGCAGATAAATTAGAAAAATCAACAGGGTTGAAAACGGCTACTGAAAAGGCTGAACAAACTTCAATAGGTAGCTGGTTTAGGGTAGTTGTTGGAAGTGTTCAAACCATGATGCGACAAAGCCGATTAGAACGCTTTCCAATAGACTTTTTTGACACAATCATTATTGATGAAGCACACCATTGTATTTCAGATAGTTACCAACGTGTGTTGCAATATTTTGAACAGGCTTATGTATTAGGTGTAACGGCTACTCCTGACCGAGGCGATATGAAAAACCTTGGTTCATATTTTGAAAGTCTAGCTTATGAATACACGTTGCCAAAGGCGATAAAAAGTGGCTATCTTAGCCCTATTAAAGCTTTAACAATTCCGTTGAAATTAGATTTATCTTCTGTTAGTCAACAATCAGGGGACTTCAAACTTGGTGACTTGGGAAATGCGTTAGATCCTTACTTGGAATCCATAGCAGATGAAATGGTAAAAGTCGCAAGTAATAGAAAGATTGTCGTTTTTCTTCCACTTGTTGCTACCAGTCAGAAGTTTACAGAGATCTTGAATCAAAAAGGATTCCGAGCTGCAGAGGTTAATGGAGAGTCTAAAGACCGCGCGGAGATTTTGGAAGATTTTGAAAATGATAAATATAACGTGCTTTGTAATTCTATGTTACTCACTGAAGGTTGGGATTGTCCGTCGGTGGATTGTGTAGTAGTGCTAAGACCAACAAAGGTACGAAGTTTATACAGTCAGATGGTTGGGCGTGGTACCCGACTTCATCCAGGTAAAACTGAATTATTGTTACTAGACTTTTTATGGCATACAGAACGACATGAACTTTGTCATCCGGCCCATCTTATTGCTGCAAATGATGAAATTGCAAAAGCGATGACAAAGCAAATTGAAGAGGCTGGCATTCCATTAGATTTAGAAGTTGTGGAAAAACAAGCTACAGATGATGTCGTTGCGCAACGTGAAGAAGCATTGGCAAAACAATTAGCTGAAATGAAAAAACGTAAACGCTCACTTGTAGATCCACTGCAATTTGAAATGAGTATTCAAGCAGAAGATTTAGCCAGTTACGTGCCTGCCTTTGGTTGGGAGTCTGGTCCAGCTAGTGAACAACAAATTAAGAAACTTGAAAAGCTTGGCATCTTCCCTGACCAAATCGATAATGCAGGCAAAGCTAGCAAACTACTTGAACGATTGGACAAGCGCCGAGAGGAAGGGTTAACAACACCTAAGCAAATTCGATTCTTAGAAGGGCGTGGCTTTGAACACGTTGGTACATGGCCGTTTGAAAATGCTAAAAAGCTAATTGATCGTATAGCTGCTAATGGATGGAGAATTCCTGAAGGTATTGTACCAAGCGAATATCGTGGGGAATAGTTATGGATCATCCTAAGCATTAAAAATAAAAAAACTAAGGAGCTAAGTAATTATGAAAATCGAAATTAATGTTCAAAACGCACATTTAAAAGCAGAGGAAATTCAAGAAAACCATGTAACGAGCATTATTGAAGGTTTCTTTGGAGTGCTAGGAGTTGTAAAACAAGTTGAAAATAACAGTAGTCATTGCAAGAAGATTAATCCTTTAAAAAATTTAGGTGAAGCTCCAACTGGTTATGTTCCATTTCAAAATGTTAAAACTTCTGCGATTGCAGTTTCGACTAAAGCTAATAAAGAGGAAGAAAAGTCTCAACAAATATCAAAGGTGCTTCCAAAGATAAATGCTGAACGTTCTCTTTCTGCTCCAATTAGGGAAGTGGCAAAAATTAGTCTTGCTTCTGACAGTGAAGCACCTATCTTTGGTACCAAAGAGTTTGAAGATGGTCAAATCAAGTACCAGTGTAAGTATTGGTGTGATTGTGGACACACAGGCAAACGTTGGGTGAATGATAACGCTCAACATGTACATTGTCATGAATGTAATTCAAAACTTATTGTAGAGCCTGCAACACCTGATTTCCGAGAAGATGGCCTGCCTGTACAAGATAACTTTAATAATTTTTTCATCGCTCGAGAAGTAGAGGGTGTATAAAATGAGAAAAGTAATTTTTGACGTAACACCAGAAACTGTTCAAAAGGTAGCTGAACAGATTACAGAAAATAATCCTGATAGCGTGGCAGTTCTAGCACCAATGTCTGGTAATTGCTCTGTACATGCACCAAGTAAATCGGGTAAACACAAAGGTTATCATCGTATCAAATTAGAAGTTTGGATTCCAGAGGATGCGATAAAAGGTGAAAATGCATTACATGATTTTGGGTTAGTTACTTTACTACGTTTACCTAAATCGAGAGTGCAACCGCATTTAATTCGTGGTGATGATGAATAACGTACCCCACAAAGTCCTTCTGCCTGCTTGGATATTTGAGCAGGCGAAGGATAACGATGAACTCAGACGCTTGGTGCTGGATTACATGCGAAGATACCCAAACTATCAAGTTATCAATGTGAGTGGTAGTTTCGCAGTCTGTGAGAGGGAACAACGTCTTTTATAGGAGGATAACCATGGATTCATATAAAACAGAGTTTGCTTATAAAGTGCTACCAGCTGCTAAATTAGCTCATGATAGTGAAGGTGAAGATACAGGGGCTTTTATAAAAATAGCTTTAAATGTAACGAAAGAATTTGCAACAACAAAATACGATGAGGCTCATGTTAAATTAATACCATTTGTAGCTGAACAAGCAATGATAGAAGAATGTCATATACAACCTATTCCGATGGAGGAATATGAGGCAGAACATAGTGATGAATAACTAAAAATGCAGAAAGATTAAAGTCGGTAAATGAAAGTAGGTGATCCCCTTGGAAAATAAAATGGATTTAATCCCTTTACTGAAATTCGTTGATCCCTCCAGTCTAGACTATCAGGAATGGCTAAATGTCGGTATGGCCCTTAAACATGAGGGCTATACCGCAAGTGATTGGGATACTTGGAGCACTCAAGATGGTGGACGTTATCGACCAGGAGAATGCTTCAAAAAGTGGACTTCTTTCGAAGGTAGTGGGATAACAGGGGCAACAATCACACAGATGGCCAAGGAGAGAGGATGGCTGCCTAAATCTAGTGAAGAATCGCATGAGCTTGACTGGAATGATGAAATCAGTGTAGACGATTATAAAATTATCGATAAAAACTGGATTGAAGGACGAGAAATTCATGAGCCTACTATATGGAATCCAGTACGTGAGATTACTCGTTATTTAGAAGCATTGTTTCAGTCTACTGAGAATGTTGGCTATGTAACAGATACGTACCAAATAAATGATGAAAAATCAGGAGAAATCATTTATAAGCCAACAAGTGGTGCGTATGATCGTACAGCTGGGCAGTTAATTGAAGCATTGAATAAATGTGATGGAGATATAGGGTCTGTTCTTGGAGACTACAAAGAAGAAGCTGGCGCATGGATTCGCTTTAATCCACTTGATGGGAAAGGTGTAAAAAATGATAACGTATCGGATTATCGATATGCACTAGTCGAATCTGACAACATGGAAATTGAAAAGCAGAATGCTATTATGCGTGAGCTCGAGTTACCAATTGCAATTATGGTGCACAGTGGAAAACGTAGTATCCATTCAATTGTACGTATCGATGCTCCAAACTATGAGGAATATCGTAAGCGTGTTGATTACTTATATAACGTCTGTAAAAAGAATGGACTAAATATCGATAACCAGAATCGCAATCCATCACGGTTAAGTAGACTGCCAGGAATTGTCCGTAACGGCAAAAAGCAATTTATCATCGATACCAATATTGGTAAGACCGACTGGAATGAATGGCATGAATGGATTGAAGATTTGAATGATGATCTTCCTGATATGGAGAGTCTCGATGACTTTTTCGACAATCTACCAGAACTAGCGCCTTCTTTAATAGAAGGAGTCCTCAGACAAGGGCACAAAATGCTAATGGCAGGTCCCTCGAAGGCTGGGAAGTCCTTTGCATTGATTGAACTAGCCATCGGCATTGCTGAAGGGGCTAAATGGTTAGGTTGGCAATGTACCAAGGGGCATGTCTTATATGTCAACTTAGAGCTTGATAGAGCCAGTGCCTTACATCGATTTAAAGATGTATATAAATCATTAGGGCTACAGCCAAACAATATTAAAAATATCGACATTTGGAATCTACGTGGTAAGTCGGTACCGATGGACAAGTTAGCTCCTAAGTTAATCCGTAGAGCTCAAAAGAAGGGCTATATTGCTGTCATCATTGACCCGATTTACAAGGTATTAACAGGGGATGAAAACAGCGCGGACCAGATGGCTCACTTTACGAATCAATTCGATAAAATCGCTACAGAGTTAGGTTCAAGTGTTATTTATTGTCACCATCATTCTAAGGGTGGCCAAGGAAATAAGAAGTCCATGGACAGGGCTTCAGGTTCTGGCGTATTTGCTCGGGATCCGGACGCGTTAATTGATTTAGTGGAACTAGATTTAAGCGAAGATTTAATCAAACAACAGGAAGCCAAGGTAACAGCTGATATATATGCAAATGCAATAAAACAAACAAGCTTTGATTATTACGATCAGTACGTCAGCTTAGATGATGAGCAAAGCTTATCTCAAATGTACAATCATGCTAAACGTGCATTAAGCCCTGAAGTGGCAGCACAAGCTGAGACAGAAATAGCTAATGCAATGAAGATTATCTCAATGCGTTCAGCTTGGCGTGTTGAAGGTACGTTGCGTGAGTATCCAAAGTTTGAAGCCGTTAATATGTGGTTCCAGTATCCAGTACACAGAGTCGATGAGACAGGGATATTGAAGGATATAAAGCTTGATGATGGTAGTCGGCCAAGTTGGAAGAACAATTTTGACAAGAGGAAAAGTCCTGAAGAAGCCAAAAGAGAACGTAAAGAAGCTCTTGAATCTGCATTTGAAGCATGTGGAATTGATGAAAAAATTACTGTAAGTGCAATGGCTGAATATATGGGTATATCCGAAAAAACCGTTAGAAATAGGATAAAAGAGCATGGCGGTTTTTGGGTAACAAACGGAGATGTCGGAAGAAAGTAAAAGGGAAAATCTCGAACAATTTCACTTTCCTTGTGAAGGAAAAACTCGAAGGGAAACAGTTTCTCTTTTAAGGAAATTCTCGACTTTTTCCCTTCCTTAATTAAGGAAAATCTCGAATACTTTCCTTACTTTCTCTATGAGGGAAAAACTCGAAAAATACCGAGAATTTCCGAGGGAAGGGAAAGTGCTATATATATAAATATATAAAAATGGGTTTCCCTCCCGTAGGTCGTAGAGAAAAAAAGTGGTGGGCTTAAGCACAGCCCGCCACACCATTTTTCTCATTTTACGACAATGCAAAATTTCAAAAATAAAAGAGGGGGATGGAATTAAATGCCATACAAAAAGAGAAGTAAAAATTTAGAGGTAGCTAGAAAACTACCACCTTCATTTCACACGTTACCAGGTGAGAAGTTTGAGATGAAAAAAAGTGAAGTTATCAACTGGCTGATTGAGCAACCAGAGATTTTGAATTATCTGTGGAACAATATTAAAAATTCAGATGATGTTGAGTACAATGCTGCAACAGGGGTGTGGACAGGGGTTGAGTACAATGGTGACTGAATTTTTCATGTCCATGGTGCCGCCAACTACAACGCATCAACAAAAGCAAGTAACGATTCAAAATGGTAAGCCAGTATTTTATGAGCCGGCAGAGTTAAAGGCAGCGCGTGCTAAGTTAATGGCTTATTTGGGGCAACATGTGCCGAAGAGGAAATTCAAAGGACCATTAAGATTAACAGCAAAATGGTGTTTCCCGTTGGTAAGGGGCAAAATAGACGGGCAATATAAAGATACTAAACCGGATAATGGAAACTCGAATAAATTACTTGAAGATTGCATGGAGGATTTGGGGTACTTTGAGAAAGGGGATGCACAGATTGCTAGTTTGATAGTTGAACACTTTTGGGCATCTATCCCTGGCATTTATATTCGAATCGAGGAGATTTGATGAACTATAAATCTTTTTATGCGGAAGTAGCAGAGTGGATCATGCAAGTGAATCAGGTAGCTGTGCAGCATGACATGGATAGTACCGAATTTTGGAATTGGGTTTCAAGGTCCATGGGGGAAATAGCGAACAAGTACAATAACAATAAATTAGTACAAAAACAAATGGTGATGCTTTTTTCATGGCTAGAAGATGTGTATGCTGAAACGAAAAAAAGAAAGTGAAGTGATGCATGTGAAGCAAAAATTAATCGAAGAAGTAACACAAATAGCAACCTTAAAAGCTATTGAAGTGTTTAACGCCCAGAAGGAAGACGAGCTTCAAAAGGAAAAAGATAAACGTCTGCACAATACAAAGTTGCTGCTGAGACATTATCAGGAGTTCAAGTTGTATACAGATAAAACCAGAGGACAAGAAGCAGCCTCTAAATTAACGACAGAAGATAAAAACGTTATGGCTACAATTACATTTGGAGATGGGGAAGAGATTATCAATTCCATTAAAGTAACGACTAAACGTACAGTAGCCATGGTTCAGTATATAGACAAAGCACTTGAAACGCTTGAATTCATGTATAGGCAAGAAAAGAATGAACGGGACTTTAATGTCTTGAAAAAGCGATACATGGAGGGCTGGACTATCCAAAAGCTGGCTGAGTTCTACTACATGCACGAGCGTAGTGTGTATAAGGTTCTTGATAGTGTAGCAGAAAGATTATCTGTGTTGCTGTTTGGTATTTACGGGGTTGACAAGTAGAGCAAAAATTAAGCAACACGGGGGCAATATAGCCGTGTTAATATGTTAGTATCGACAATTTATGAAAAGCACTGATCTCCCCTTGATCGGTGCTTTTTTTCAGTTTACTTAAAAATAAAGTTGTGTTAAAATAAGAACGTAAGTTCGTATGTTGCATTTCCTTTATTTTCACTTGGATTATCTAGTATAATTTTGTATAAAATTGTCGATAATTTAGGGGGATTTACATGGTAAAAAAGTATGTTAGATTTAATTATTTTTCAATTAACCTAGTGCCAGAAACTATGCCAGCAGGTATGGCTAATAGAAATATAGGCTCAGCTTGGGACATGACAGATTTATTGGATTATTTGTCAATCAAGCGAAATCAGATGAATGGTGTCATAGATGTTGGCGAATATAAAGCTGAATTTGAAAGAGAGACCTTACTTTTCGATTCAAAAGCAAAAGTTTACTCTTTTCAATTAAGTAAATTACGTACAGTCAATATACCTGCAGTAAAAAAATTCGGATTACCAAAAGAGGATTTAAAGCTGAAAGACGATGAATATATAGGTGAATTTGTTACTATAGTATTTGATCCAACTTTTTGTACAGTAGCAGTCCAATCAAATAAATATAGTTTGAACTTAAAACAAATTGAAAAGTATCTAACGGAATTAAGAAAGATGTATAACAATTCTCAAAATAATACTGATAGAACGCCTTTACGAATCGAATTGCAACCAATTTTAGATATTAAAAGAGCTAATACAATTAAAAACGCTGCAATCTTTAGAAAAATAACAGTTAAAGGTACAGATGCCATGGCTGATGCACTTGCTCAACAGGGTATTATAACTGAAATATCCGAGGTTATTGGACGAGCTCAAGGTATAAATTTTGAGGTAACTATTTCGTTAGGTCATGCTCCTAAAAGTGAAAGCCTTGACCATGAAACTGTACAAGAAATAATTAATGGTTTCCATAAAATGGATGAAAAATCTAGACCAAAAGTTGAGATTACCGCACGGGAAGACGAAGAAGCAGCTTTGGAGTTAGTAAATTTAGCAGCACCAACTTTGTCAAATACAATTTCATTAGATGTTGAAGAAAGAAAAGGAATTGGACACGAGTATATCCATCAAGCTTTTATGGAGAAATATACAGTACCAAGAGGCAGAATTGCAGCAATAAATCGACCACTTGATTAATAAAATTAAGTAATTAAACTGGAGGTGTTAATTTTGATAGGCAGATTTTTTGAGAACATGAGCAAATGGTTTTGGGCTTTTTGGGAAAGAAAAACTTTTTGGACTAATCTTATGGTTTCTGTATTGCCTATCACTCTGTATTACTTTGGTTTTATGTCAAATATACGTGAAAATACAGGTAGTGTTGTAACATATGCTGTAGGTATTTTAACAGTTGATGGAGTTTTTTTAACTTTATTAGTTACGTTAAAAGCTAGTCCAGTTATGGAAAGATTGAAAAAGTACTTTTCTAATCTACATGATTATTTGTATGAAGAATTAAAGAAGCAGATTGCGTATTGTGTCTATTTTATGGTAATCAATTTAGCTATAGCTATAGTAGGACCAGTAGATAATATAATTATAAATGGTGTAGGGATTGTATTATGGTCGTATTTTATGGTTCACATCACTTTAGGATTTATATTTAATTTAAAGGTTGTTATGAATTTAGCTACTAAAGAAGTTGATACTAAGCAACGTATGAAGTAAAAAGGATAAAGACAAGACTACTTTGCTTGGAGATCCTTTGACTGCCACATCTAACCAAGTGTGGCTTTTTATTATGAGTAAATTTAGGAAGTATATATTTGATTATGCTGTAATATATAGTGTAATTTTGTATAAAATTGTCGATAATTTTCTTTTGTAAGAGTAAGTTTTTCCCTGTATAATTTTCCCTGTAAGTAATTGTTAAATTAAAAATTAATGATGAAGAGAGGGAGACTCATGACTTGTACAAAAGGTGAACAAGGACGCAACATGGGACAAACAAACAAAGAATTAAGAAAAGAAATACAAGAAGACATCATAGAAAAAATCAATAATATAAATGATATTAGAAGAACTGCAGATAGTATTTATACATCAGCTAATTTTCATTTAGATTCTAAACAATTACCTAATACGAAAAACTTCAAAGTGGAGATACAGTATAGAACAGGAAAGAAACAAACGGTCTCTGTAATCGAGGTAAAAGATACGGCTACTAGTACTGCAGAAGTTCATCAGGCATTGACTAACAGTTTGAATGATGGGTATAAGTGGATTGTTAGTTAAAGGACAAAATAGTTAATTTAAGGCATCTCATTATGAGGTGCTTTTTATTATGCAATTATCTTTGATTGCGGAGGAACTAAGATGAGGAGAATCAAGTATTGAAAAGGTAGATTACTATTGGGAAATTAAGAACTACACACAAAAAAAGAGGCTTTTCTCAAAAGTAATTTAAAATGACTTTTGAAGACAGCCTCAGTAACTATAGGACATTCTTTATTAAAAATAGAATTTATTTTTCATTTTGAGCAGGGGGGGTAGAATTGGTTATATAATCTAACCCTACTGCTCTAAATTCGAACTTAACTACATCACCTTGAGCATCAATGTTGTAAGAATATTTACCACCAGCTAAAGGTTTAGTAATTTCTTTCTCACTATTCGGTTTTATTGTTTCTGTAACTATTGTAGGACCATTTTTTGCATCATCAAGCTGGAAAATAATAGATATATTTCCTTTGTTTTTAATATTCATTCTCACATTCCGTTTATTATCTACTTCAAAAGAACCTTTGTATACTCCACCCAAGGTTGTAGCTGTTACGTCTTCTAGTACATCAATTGCTCTAGTATTCGTCATTTTTACATCTCCTTTTGATTTATTTAGTAGGATTTTTATGTAAATCTTACTAAATATTACAATACTAAATATTTCCTAAAATGTAAAGTTAATAACTTTTTTGATAAAAAGGTTAAATTGTATGTTAAATACAATCAGTGAGAGGTCACATCTGACAAGGTGTGGCTTTTTATTATGAAAAAACCATAACAAACATTTCCTTTTAATCTATGATTAGGTAGAGAGGAGGTGTGGACAATGGCTAAAAAATAGATACTGTTTATTTAGTATACAAATTAGTAAGTGGTTTCCCATTTCATGAAGTAATAGTAGGCTGCTATAGCACAAAAGAAAAAGCCGAAGAAGAAAAAGCAAAATACGAAACAACACGCATTCAAGAAATCGAAGTAGAGTAAAGGGGGATGATAAAATGAATCAAGCAGAAAAGGTTGAGGAAATTTTAAAAGAACTATCGCACTTTTTTAATAGTTTGGACCATTTACCAGAAATGAATAGTATTGATGAAATAATAGGTGTTGGAAGTCATCTAGCCCTTGGTGCAGATATTGTAGTTGAGGCAATAAGAATTATAGATGAGTATATGGATGCTAATAAATAATATTTCAGGTCACGTTCTATGAGCGTGGCTTTTAATGTGCTTTGAAAACTGCATCAAACAGCCAAAACAAATAATAATGGATTAGTTTACGGGCGAGTAAGTATCTCAGGAACATTAGATATCGAAAAAGGCTGGCATGCACTAATAACCGATAGGGCGGAGTTTGGTGTGGTTTTGAGAGCAAAAAGTTATTACATATATTTCATTTGTTGGGTTATTATTGGGTGGGAGGTGATGGGATAAAATTACTAAATATAAAAAACTGTACATAATCTTTTAATTTATTGGGGGAATTTGAATGAAGAAGAATTTTGTAGTCTCATTTTTTACATTACTTTTATTTGGTTTATCATTATTCATATTTGATTCGAATGAAGTTAAAGCAGCTACTATTGGAGAACAATTAAAAGAACCTGAGATAGGTTGGAAAAGGTATGACGATACAGATAATGCAATAATTTATAGTGGAACTGATTGGAGAGTAGATAAGTTAGCAGGTTATTTTAATGGTTCTGTCAATTTCACCTTAGAGGTTGGTGATTATGTTTCTTTTAAATTTAAAGGTACGAAAATGCGCATTATAAGTGATTGGTACCATAATAAATCTAAAAATATAGAAATTCAAATAGACGGTGTATCTTATTACTATAATCAACATACCTTAACAATAGGCGGTATTCCTCAAGCACTTTCATTTGAAAAGATTGATTTAACTGATGATTATCACACTGTGAAAATAATAAATAATGATGGTAAAATTATATCATTAGACGCAATAGATATAGACTCAGAAGGTTATTTAATTCCTTTGGATATAGAATCTCCAATTCTTAATGGTGAGGTAAAAGGTGAAGGTCATGCCTTAACTTGGAATTCAATCGAAGGAGCAAAGGGATATAATGTAAAACGTTCCTTAAATGCTGGCGGTCCTTACGATGTAATTGCAAGTAATGTTAAAACAAATTCATATTTAGACAATGATATCGAAAAAGGAAAAAAGTATTATTATGTAGTAACAACTGTAGTTAATGGAGCTGAAAGTGAAAATTCAAATGAAGTGATATTACCTATAATTGAGAATAGTAATGCTACACTGGTTTTACATTTAGTAAATAATCAAATCAAAGAATATAACTTAACAAGTAGTGAGCTAAACAATTTTCGTGATTGGTTTGCTTCAGGATCTGAGAGCTTCTATGTGTTTACGCAAAAGTCTCCAGAGCCACCTTATAATTATATAGAAGATTACATCATTAAAGATAAGATTGTATGGTTTCAAGTTAAAAAGTATTAAAGAAGAATATAGAGAGTTTAAGCATCCTTATTGGGGTGCTTTTTCTTTTGTCTAAAACAAATGTTGGAGGTGGTGTTTATGAGATATGGTTAATTGGGATGAAATAAAACATGAATACAAAACAACTAAAATAACATTGGCTAAGCTAGCTGAGAAATATGATATTCCTTTAGGTACTGTAAAGAGCCAAAAGAGCCGAGATACTAAAAAAGGTAATCCGTGGACTAGGGATGCAACTGAAAAGGATGCAACCAAAACTAAGAAGGTTGCAACTCTAAAAGAGGATGCATCCGAAGAAAAAGAAGTCGTTGAATCAGAAGAAGTTACCGCCTTTGACTCAGAAGGTGATGACGGATTAACTGATAAACAACGGCTTTTTTGTATGTATTACGTTCGCTCATTAAACGCTACAAGTGCATATAAAAAAGCTTATAAGTCAAGTTATGCTACTGCTATGTCGGAGGGCTCTAGGTTCACAAGAAATCCCAAGATAAAAGCTAAAATAGCTGAGTTGAAAAAGGAGCGCTTAGAACAAGAGGATTTAGACAAAATGGATGTATTGCAAAAGTACAAATCCATAGCCTTTGCGGACATAACCGACTTCATTGATTTCACACAGGTCGAGTCAGAATCAATAGAAACATCAGTTGAATATAATCCAGATGGCTCAAAGAAGTCTGAGAAAACAGAAGTTGTACCATACACTTACACAAAATTCTCGATGCATCATTCAGAAGAGATTGACGGAACACTCATTACCGAACTATCAAAGGGTAAAGATGGGATGTTCAAGGTTAAACTCGCTGATAAAATGGCAGCACTTGCGTTCCTTGCGAAGTATACGGATTTACTTAACGAAAACGAGTTGAAGCAACTGCAGGCTGAACAGGCTCGAATGAGTATTAACAAGACAAAAGCCGAAATTAGTAAACTTAATAACCCTGACAGTAATAAGCAAGAATCAGAAATTGCGAAAATGTTACGTCGCATGGCGGGTGAAGAGTAGTGGCTGAACTAACGAAAAAACAACAAGCCGTTATGGATTCGTTCGTTAAAGAAAAACCTAAAATCATAGTCGCTAGTGGCGCTAAACGAGCAGGAAAAACATTTGTGTTTATCTTGCTTTTTTTAATGCACATTGCAAAGTATGAAGGACAAGGGCTATCTTTTATCATCGGTGGTGCTACGCAGGCGAGTATACGACGCAACGTATTAGATGATATGGAAATGATATTGGGCAAAGAATTAAAACTCAATAAGGCTAATGCTGTTACGATTTTTGGAAATAAGGTATACGTGTTTGATGGGGCAAAAGCAGATTCATGGAAAAAGGCACGTGGATTTACAGCAGCAGGGGCTTTCGTCAATGAAGGAACCGCATTACATGACACATTTGTAAAAGAAGTTATTTCACGTTGTTCTTACCCAGGAGCTAGAGTATTAATCGATACAAACCCAGAGAATCCAGCACACAGTATCAAGAAAGACTATATTGACAAAGATGGTCAAACTTTAGAAAGTGGTCGTTTGAACATTCGTGTCTTCCATTTTTCTTTATTTGATAATGACGAATTGGATGAAGAATACATTGAGTCTATTGTGGCAAGTACACCTTCAGGTATGTTTACAGATCGAGATATTCATGGTCGATGGGTAGCTGCAGAAGGTATTGTATATAAAGATTTTAAAGAGAAGGTACATTATGTTTCCTCACAAGAATTCGCCAAAAAGAATATTGTGAAATATTTTGCTGGCGTTGACTGGGGATATGAGCACTTCGGATCTATTGTTGTGTTAGCTGAAGATGACCAAGGTGATGTGTATTTGTGTGAGGAGCATGCTCATCAATATTATGAGATTGATGATTGGGTAAAGATAGCAAAAGATATTAAAGTACGTTACGGCAATATTAATTTTTATTGTGATACAGCTCGACCAGAACATATCGCACGTTTCAAACGCGAAAAAATACGAGCATTCAATGCAAAAAAGGCAGTTGTTGCAGGTATTGAAGAAGTAGCGAGACGTTTCAAACTGGAAAAGTTGTTTGTTGTACACGATAGAGTGAAGCGTTTTGGAGATGAAATTTTTCAATACGTGTGGAATCCTGGTACTGGGGAGCCAGTGAAATTGTGGGATGATGTTTTGGATTCGTTACGTTATGCAATTTATACGCATTATTATAAAGAAATCATCACAGGGAAGAACCGTTAAGGAGGTGGCATAGTGAACGAATACATTGCTTATATCGATGAGAAAGGGGTTACATCTCTGCTACTCGATAAGCTAGTAGAAGAAACCAAAGCTGAACGAAACAAACGATTACTCAACTATAATCGATATAAAACAGAAGTGTCAGCAGTACCGATTTTAACACGGAAACCTGCAGACTACGCACAAGGTAATGAGCATGTACAGCGCGTGGATGATAAGGTAAACAACGCTCTAAACAATCCACTCGATGCAGAAATAGTGGATACAAAGGTTGGTTATATGTTTGGTAATCCAATTTCATACGTAGTAGACAAGCAAGCTCAAAGCCTAGCTAAACTATCAGAGGCGATTGAGCTTTTTAATTTGCGAAATTCCATTGATGATCTTGATAGCGAATCAGGAAAGAAAACGGCTATTTGTGGATACTCAGCACGGCTGCTTTACATCGATACCGATGGAAATGAAAGAGCTATGGTTATTGATCCTTGGGAAACAATCATCCTCTCCGAAACGGGGGATGTTAGTGAGCCAAAGTATGCACTTCGGTATTTCAAGGTCGCAGAATTAGATGCTGAGGGAGAGAAAGTAGAAATAGAGCAGCTGGTGTTATATGATGCGGCAACAGAAAGGGTATATACACGTGCTGATAAAGATTCACCATTTTCTCTAAAGAATGAACGGCAACATTTATTTGACTACTGTCCATTATTCGGCATTCCAAATAATGAGGAGCTTCAGGGTGACGCTGACAAAGTATATAAGTTAATCGATGCTTATGATCGAACGCTATCAGATGCATCCAATGAGATTGAACAGTGGCGTCTAGCATATCTAGTGCTTAAAGGTATGGGGATGGATGAAGAAGATGCTCAAAAAGTTGCTCGAACAGGCATTTTTGAGTTAATGGGTGAAGATGATGACATTAAATATCTAACCAAAGAAGTCAATGACCAGATGATTGAGAACCATTTGAATCGTCTAGAAGAGAATATCATGCGTTTGGCTAAGAGTGTGAACTTTAGCGATGAATCGTTTGCAGGGAATGCGAGTGGCGTGGCTATGAAGTTTAAGATTATGGCTTTAGAGAACAAGTGTAAAACAATGGAGAGAAAGTTTACGACAGCTTTACGCTATCAATTTAAGGTGTTGTGTAGTGCCTGGGCAAAGAAGGGCATTTGTGCGAAAGAGGATTATTTGAAGCTGTGGTATGAGTACAAACGAAACATTCCTATTGATTTACTGTCTGAAGCTCAAGCGTCACAAGCGTTGCAAGGTCAAGTTTCAGAGCGTACCCGTCTTTCCAAGATGTCAATTGTCGATGATGTGGACTTCGAGATTGAAGAAATGCAGAAAGAAAAAGAACAGTTCCAAGGTGAATTAAAAGGCTTGGAGCGTAATAAAGATGAAATTGATAACGATGATGAATAAGTGGTGATTATATGGACCAACTAAAAATCTTCGAACGTTTACAAAAAATCTATGAGCGATACAAAGAGAAATTCGAAAAGCAATACTCTCGTCTACAAAATCGTATAGTCAAAGCATTGCAAGAGGCTTATGAGAAGTATGGAAACAACCTATCAGAATATCGTAAATACGGCAGGCTGGAAGCGCTAAAGAAGTTATTAGATGCCGTCTCTACAAGGGAGTATCAGAGGCTATTAGAAGAATCAGAGGAGATGCAAGAAGAGACGTTTGACAAGACGTACTTATTGTATACGTACCTGGTTTATATGTACCTCAGCAACGAGGAAAATAATTTACTGAATATCACAAGCACAGCAACTGGTACAAGTGCTGCAGTAGCAATCATCTACTGGTTATTAAAGAATCGCAAACGACTACGTACAGAGTTTTTAAAAGCGACAGAGTATGAAACTTTGCTCCGATTTAAAAAGCACAAAGATGATTATGTTTACAGTATCTTTATTGATACTCAGGATCATCTAAAAGCAGAAACAGACTTCATAGATATTTCTAAGCAAGTAAAAAAGCGTACTGAATCAGCCAAAAACAACGGGCTCAAACGGCTACTGGAGATGTTTAATACCGCAATTAATTATGTCCAGGAAAAAATATATGACGCACTCAAAGGTAAGATTGACGGTGTAGAAAAGATGTGGATTTCTATGCGTGACATGCAAGTAAGGCATGCTCATCGGATACTCGATAGCCAATTCGCAGATGAGGAAGGATATTTCCATTATGCAGGAGATAAAGCTAAGCGCCCAAAAACCTGGAAGGATCCAAGTATGAATTATGGTTGTCGTTGTAAGATATTACTTTTGTTTGGAGGCAAAAATCCAATGTTTAGCAGGGTATATGATTATCAGGATCCGCAGTATCAAATAAAGCTTGCTGAGCGCATCGATGAGCTGTTACCTAATAAAACGTATCTTCAATCATTGAAACAGGCCCAAGATGAAATTAAGCCGCCAAAACGAACTGTACCTTACATCACATTCGAGGATTGGCTTGAGGAATACGGAGAGAAAGGATGATGACAACAAAGGATGATCTTGCGATAACGAGTGATAATGGTGTAATATAGCTTCAACAAATAATGCGAGCTTTGACATGAAAAAGGACGGATGTTATGAAATATAATAAATCAATTATGCTGAAGCTTATCAATGAACATCGAGCGTTGCATGATGAATTAAAAAAGCTAAAATCTGAAATGGGTTTAGAGAAAAATTTCGCAGTAAAGGCATTGTATCATTCATATGTTGCAGAGGATGGTCCTTACATGAAAGAATACCAGGATTTAGAGCTATTATAATAAATCATGGTGCCACTAACAAATAGTTGGAGATATAAGTGAAGATCTTTAGTACGAGAAGTTAATACTAAGTTTGTGAATCAAGCCATTCATTTTGAGTGGCTTTTTATTTTGTCTTTCATCTCGCAGACGCTATAAAGAACGGGATCAAATACACTTATGAACAATTTAGGGATTCATTTGAGTAACTAAATTGGGCAAGGAGGAAATTATGAATCAAAATCCATTCAACTTAAAAACTTTAATACCTTTAGATATTCAAATGCTTGCAGGAGAAGGAAATCCTAATCCAGAGCCAACGCCTAAACCTACACCGGAGCCAGCACCAGGAGGAAACGTTCAAGGGGCTACGTTGAATCTAGAATCAGTACAAACATTTCTAAATGACAATGAAGATGGTAAGAAATGGCTACAATCATTTGCTGATACTCGCGTAACAGATGCCATTAAAACGTATGAAACTAAAACTCTTCCAAAGAAATTAGAAGAGGAGATTTCCAAGCGCTATCCACCTGAAACTGAGGAAGCAAAGCAGTTACGTGATTTAAAGGCGCAATTTGAGCAATCTCAAAAAGAAGCTGCACATGAAAAGCTATTTAATCAAGCGCTGTCTACAGCTACTGCAAAGAGCTTGCCGAGTAAATTGGTAGAGTTCTTTGTAGACGACGATGCTGAAAAGACAACTGCAAATCTTGGCATTCTTGAAGCTGAGTTTAATGCTGCTGTACAAGTAGAAGTAGACAAACGCTTCAAAGACGGTGGAACGCCACCACCACCAAAAGGCGGTAATCCTACAGCATTGACAAAAGAAGCTGTGTTGAAAATGACAACAGATGAAATCAATGCCAACTGGGATGAAATCGTTAAAAACAAATTACTATAATACCGCACTAGCGGTAAGGAGGAAATATTAATATGGCAACAACAAACTTTATTCCAACAATCTGGTCAGCTCGACTATTACACAACTTACAGAAGTCTTTAGTATTTGGTCAAGCAGGTGTTATTAATCGTGATTATGAAGGTGAAATCAAGGCTTATGGCGATACTGTGAAAATTAACGGCATTGGTGCAGTATCTGTTGGTGATTACACTCGTAACTCAGATATGACGGATCCTGAAGAACTTTCAGACCACACTCGAAGCTTAGTGATTGACCAATCTAAATTCTTTAATTTCCAAATTGATGATTTAGATAAAATCCAACAAAATCCGAAATTGATGGACGCTGCAATGCGTGAAGCTGCTTATGCGTTAGCTAATGTGTCAGATCGATTTATTGCGTCGCACTATGTACACGCTGTAAATACAATCGGTACTGATGCAGCACCTGCTGATGTTGATAAAACCACTGCTTATGAAGCTTTAGTAGATTTATCAACTAAACTGGATGAATCCGACATTCCAGTAGAAGGACGCTTTGCTGTGCTGCCACCATGGTATGAAGGATTGTTATTAAAAGATGACCGTTTTGTAGCTTCTGGTGCATTACCAGCAGATGACCGTTTAATTAACGGTGTAGTAGGTCGTGCAGCTGGCTTCTTACTTTTGAAATCTAATAATGCACCGACAATTGAAGCAGGAGCTGGAGTAGAAGGAAATTCAAAGGTGATCGCAGGACATAATATGGCTTGGACGTATGCAGAACAAGCAGCACAAGTGGAAGGTTATCGTATGGAAAAACGTTTTGCTGATGCAGTCAAGGGTCTACATTTATACGGTGCCAAAGTGACACGTCCAGAAGCACTAGCAGTATTATCAGCTAAACGTCCACAATAAGGAGGGATAATTCGTGTTAGTTAAAAACTTAAAAACAGATATTACATGGGCGGTCACTGAGGAACACGGTGCCCGTCTTTTACGTACTGAAGATTTTGAAGAAGTGGAAGCACCAAAGCCTAAACGAGCTCCATCAAAGAAAACCGAAACTGATAATGAAGTAGAAAAGTAGGTGTTCTTATGTGGGAACCAACACAAGAAGAAATAGATCAGCTTAAACGATTAAATGGCGATACAGGAGCTAAGCATGAAGAGTTTTATTGTGCGATGGCACCTGTTTTATTTGATGTAGCAAAAGACCATTGTAATGGCAAATGGGAACCTTCAGAAATGCCTCAAGGGGTTCGTTTGTTCATTGCTAAAGCTATTCAGTTTAATATGCAAAAAACTGGACTAACTAGCCGGAGAATGGGGTCTGTTTCGTATTCTTATGATACAGAGTTCCCGAAAGCCATCTGGACCTATCTAAGACCTTACAAGAAGGTGAAGTTTCATGCTTTACGATGAATTTCCGCACGTTGCAAAAATAAAAGAGGAGAAGTCTGTTCCTAACGGTTCTGGCGGTTCTACAAAGAAATGGGAAGTAATGAGTGAATTTGAATGTTTCATGGACACACCATCAACATCTAGGTTAGTGGAGATGAAACAATTAGGCGTGTCATTCCATCGTGACATGTACTACCCTTATGATGGGATTGAAATTCCTGTGACGGCTCGTATAGAGTATGAAGGTGTTGAGTATACAGCTGCAGGAGATGCAGAAGACCAGGGCGGTATGAATGAAATAATGCGTTTGCCTTTAAAGAGGGTGTAGTAATGGGTATCACAAAGCGGGGAAATAAACGTGTACAACGTGCTCTTAAAAATTGGCAAGATGACATCATTGAAGAAATAAAGCGTATTATCAGTAACACAACTCTGTTATTAGAAAAAGAGTTGAAAGCTAGAATGCCGCATGAAACTGGCGAGATGGCTCAATCCATTAACGTGAAGTTTGATGCTGATGGCTATGGTGCAAAGCTAGAGATTGGAGCCTTTTATGCGATAAACGTATGTCGCCTCTATTGGTAACAATAGATGTTTAAGAATCGGGGAAAATCGGTGGAAATCTTTTATTTATATTAATTATGGTACGGGTTATAATAGAAATAACATATATAGAAAGGTGGATTTCTATTGACTGTACGTAATGAAAAAGGGCAATTTGTGACAGGACAAGGGATTAATGATTTAACAGGTCAACGTTTTGGCATGTTAGAGGTTATAGAGATTTCTGAAAGACGTGTAGGTCGCAAAACATATTGGGTGTGTAAATGCGACTGTGGCAATTTAAAAGAAATTCGTAGCGATGTACTAACAAGTAAACGTGAACCTAAAACAGTTTCTTGTGGTTGTTGGAAAAAGAAAGTTGTCGCTGAGCATGTTGTTAAAAATCATAAACACAAAAGTAGTGGAACCCGTTTATATCATATTTGGCAAAATATCAAAGCTAGATGTTATAACAAAAATGACAACAGTTACAATAGATATGGTGGACGAGGCATTAAGGTGTACGATGAATGGCTCAATGACTTTAGCACATTTAAAGTATGGGCAGAAGAAAGTGGTTATGAAAATCATTTGTCAATTGAAAGAATTGATGTTAATGGTAATTACGAACCCAATAATTGTACTTGGATTGAATTCGAAGATCAAGCTAATAACAGACGTCCAACAATTTGGATTGAATATAATGGTGAGCGATTAAATTTAAAGCAATGGTCAAAGAAGTTAAATATCAATTATGGCACAATTGTCAGTCGTTACAATCGAGGTAAACGTACGTCAGAAGAATTATTTGCCCCTGTAAAACAAAGATAATACCGAGGTAACTCACTAGATTTCGAAAGGCTGGTGAGCACCGTAGAGCGTAGGATTGAATAAATATAATATCCCAAGAGTCCCCGACAGCCAATATAGGTTGTCTTTTTTGTTGGTTGAAAATGTACGCCAAACTGGGTTGGAATAGACCAACCGATGCAAATGAAGGTGACTTCCAGAGCATGAGATAAAAAACTCATGGTTAATAACAAATGATACGTAAACTACGGTACTGGCATTTACGCTCAAGGACCAGGAGGAAGTAGGGCAAAGAAAATCCCATGGGTTTACTTTAATACTCGCTGGGGTCGCTTTGTTTTAACTCACGGCCAACGAGCACAATTCTTCTGGGAGCAAGCTGTAGACGAGGCATCGGATTATTTCATTAAAGAATTTCGTAAGTTAGGGAAGTGACAATATGGCACTACCATTTTTAGAATTACAGAAGGCGGTGTATCAGAGGTTATCCAATGATGCAGCGCTTTTAAATTTGGTTGCAGGTGTTTATGACCATGTAACCGAAGATACTCCATTTCCCTATGTGTATCTTGGTGAACCGTTATTGAACATAGACCAGGAAGTGAAGGTTGAGGAAATTGCCGAAGAAACGATTGCCATACATGTCTACCACAATCAAGCAACTAGCGGTGAGTATGGAAATGAAAAAGTGTATGCAATCTTAGAGACCATTCATGTGGCACTGAGATACAAAATAGAATTGCCATCTTATGAAATTATGCAAGTAACACCACGTGAACCACGTGTCTTTGACGACATCGATAATGTACAAAAACACGGTGTTATTACTTATAAATACAAACTATTAAAAACGAAATAGGAGGATCCGCAATGGTAAAAATTATTTTGGTACAACCTACTGATAATGTTTTAGGAGCTGATGGTTTAGTACCAGGTTTCCAAACAGATTATTCGCATAGTTTAGAGCGTGATAACTCTACTGAAGCTACAAAAATGGGCTCCATTTCAGCTATCGGTACCTTAACAGAAACGATGGAACTGTCCATGTATGGGCGTAAAGGTGATGCAGGACAGAAAGCCATCTACCGTGCAATTAAGGTCGGAAAAGAGTTAAAGGTTTGGGAAGTTGAAACAGAAAAAAATGATGAAGGTACGCATGATGCTAAGTTTGCCTTTGCTGTGGTGGATTCGTTTGAAACATCTAGTCCAGTGGAAGGGTTAGAAGAATTGTCTACATCAATGACAGTACAAATTGAATCAGCAGAAGGTGAATTTATGGATTTACCGCCAGGACTTATTAATTTTGCGAAATATGGCTTCCAGCTACCGGGCGATACTACTGGTGATTCTAGTAACATTGTTAATAAAACAAAGGTTACTGGCATTACAGTGACACCTGATACGCTCAGCCTAACACCAACAGATAAGCAACAATTAAGCGTAGAAATTACACCGGCTGATGCTTCAAATCAGTTTGTAGCATACGCATCATCTAATAAAGATGTAGCTACAGTTTCACCAAATGGACTAGTGACAGCTATAGCAGATGGTACTGCAACAATTACAGTCACATCAAAAGATAATCTTGCAATTACTGATACAGTGTCTGTAACAGTTTCTTAATAATCAATGGACGGACTTAGGTTCGTCTTTTCTTATGTCCAAAATCAAACAGAAAGAAGGAAAAGAGAATGGCTACATTAACAGTTAAAGAGAAGGAATACACATTAAAATGCTCTATTATGCTCGATAAATTACTGAATAAAGTAATTCCAGAACCAAAAACGAAAGACAGTGAATCACAAAGAGATAAACTGTCAGGCGGGATCTCTAAGGTACTACCACAGCTGATTGAGCAAGACATTGAAGCACTTGTACATCTTTGGGAAGCAACAATTAAATTGCAAACAAAAAAAGCACCAACCCAAGATGAGATTCTTGAAGCAATTGATGAGCGAATGAATGCTGATGATGACGCAACGATTATGTTTACAGAAGTGTTTGAGGCAATTGAAGAATCGGCTTTTTCTCGAAACGAGTTGACGAAATTCAAGAAGAATATGCTGCTCGTAAAAGAGATGAAGCAGAAGGACGAGGAAGAAGTACAGAAAACAGCGCTAATGATGAAACGTATGTCCGAGGGGTACAAGGAGATCACTGGTCGCGATCTATTCGAGGAAAAACAGACGGCTTAACCTATGATGATTTTGAGCGTAACTGTGCAAGGTTCTTAGGTGTTTATGATGTGCAATTAATCTATTCATGGACACCTAGAGAGTATCGTAATTTCTTGCAAGGCTCTCAATTAGCAAAAATTGATGATCATGAGCGAGCAATTCAAGCTGCATGGATAGCTGGCGTGGTTTCTAAACCGAAAAAATCTCGAAAAGAAAACCCTCCTAAGAAATACTTTGATGCTGATAAAGCTCGTAAAGAAGTACTTTCAGGGACTGAAAACAAGCAACAAGTGAAATTAGACTTCACACTGTATGATCAAATGCGTGAAGAACTAAAAACATTTAATTGGCAGCTTGTAGAGAAGAAATCATAAAGGTGGTGAGTGTATGCCAGTTGAGCGCTTTAAAGCTGAAGTAGATGCAGACATAAAGGATTTTAAACGAAAAATGGCTGAAGTTGACCGTCAAATGCGAGAACTTGCAACAGGTGTGTCTGTCGAAATTAATGCTTCTATCAATGAATTTATAACAAAGGTGCAGCAGGTACAAGCGAGATTGCAACAACTAGATGCAACTCAAGCAACTGTTGAAATCGAAGCCATACTCAACGACTTTATGCAAGACATCCTACGTGCCAAGGCACTTGCACAAGACTTAGATAAAGAGTCCATTAAAATCAAAGTACATCTTGAAATGGATGCATTCTATACACAACTATCAATGATCAGAGCTGAAATCGATGCCCTAGAACGTGAACGTGTAAAAGTTAATGTTGAGATATCTCTTGGTAGTTTTATGATGGATTATGCTCAAATACAATCATTATTGGCTCATTTATCAGGTCAAAGTGGCAGTATCAAAATCGATGTAGACTTTTCAGAAGTGATTGCAGCTATCCATGAAGTGAAGCTTGCTATTTTAGCACTTAAAGATGTCACAATTGACATACATGCTGATATCACTGAGTTTTTACGAGGCGTTGTTATTGTTAATAGTCAATCCAAAAAACTGAAGAAGAACATCGTTATAAAGATTTGGGCTGATTATACAAATGCTATGAAATCGTATGCGAATACAGTACAAGCATTTGCTGAGGCTGGGCGACAAATTATAGGTGGGGCATTGCTCTCATTAATACCAGCTTTATCACAATTTTTATCAGCACTGGTAGGGTTAATCGGATCTTTAGGTGTCATGATTGGTGTGTTAGCAGGTCAGTTATTAATCTTAGCAAGTGCATTAAGTATTGCTTCGTTAGGGTTTGTTGGACTAGCTGCTGTTGCCATTCCCACAATTAAAAAATTATTTGATGAAACAGCCAAGTTAAATGCTGAGCAACAACAAGCAAAAGCTTCATGGGATGCTTTCAAGGGTACTTATGATGATCTAGTAAAATCGACTGAAAAACCTGTGCTACAAGCATTTACAAGTGCTATGCAAGGTGCTCAAAAGATACTTAAATCGTTAACACCAATGATTGAATCTGTGGCTATAAGTGCAGCTAAATTGATGGGTGCTTTTGATAAATCAATCAACAGTCAACCGATTCAAAAGATATTCGATACGTTCAATAAATACGGCGCATCGATCTTTGAGAATTTTGTTGCAGGTATTGGTCATCTTATAACTGGGCTAGGTAGTTTGATAGCAGCGCTTGCACCTGCAGCTGAGGCATGGTCCAAAAACTTTAATGGTATGATGCAATCCTTTGCCTCATGGGCTGATGGCTTAAGTCAATCCGAGAAATTCCAATCGTTTATAAGTTATGTACAAACCTATATGCCTGTTATTTCAGATATATTTGCAGATTTAACAATGGGCATTATTGCATTCTTTACTGCGTTTGCTGACATGGGTGGTAGCTTCATGACACATCTTGCAGGCATGATGGAAAGTTTTAGAGCGTGGGCTGAAACGTTAGGAGAAAATCAGCAATTCCAACAATTTTTAAGTTTCATTCAAGCTTCAGCACCAGCTGTATTAACATTGCTAGGCAACCTTTGGGATTTAATTATTAATCTAGGGATTGCATTCGCTCCTATGGGCGCAATTGTTTTGGATGTCGCCAACTCATTCTTAGAATGGTTTAACAATTTATTGCAGACAAATCAAACTGCAGCTAAATTAGTTGCTCTATTCCCGGTAGTATTGGGCGTTATCTCAGCATTAGCACCAGTAATTATTTCTGTTGTATCAATTTTCGGGAATCTTGTTGCTGCTATAGTTCGTGTCTTGCCACATTTATCAAGCTTTTCAACGATTGTCACAAAAGTAACTGATATTGTCACTAAAGTTTGGGGGCATTTATCCAAATTAGGGGCTGTTTTTGCGTGGCTTACTACACCTGTAGGTATAGCAGTAGCTGCAATTGCTTTAATTATCTCGGCTCTCGTACTTGCATATAACAAGGTAGATTGGTTCCGTGACTTGGTTAATAAAGCCTGGACGTCCATAAAAGAAGTAACAACTAAAGCTTTTAAAGCAGTATATGATACTATCTCGAAAGCACTCGAGGAAGTTGTAGCATTTGGTAAACAGATACTGGGGAAATTCGAACAGTTTTGGGAACAACATGGTGAATCTATTTCGTCAATTGTTAAAACGACATTTGAATTCATTTATGGCTTTATCGCAAATAACTTGAAGCTCGTTGGTATAGTAATTAAAACAGCTTGGAACGTAATCACAAAAATATTTAGTGCTGCGTGGGACTTGATAAAAGGAATTATACAAATAGCGATTGATTTAGTATTAGGTATTGTGTCTACAGGTATGTCTCTCTTGCAAGGTGATTGGGAAGCTGCATGGGATACAATTGTTGAAACAGCTAAGTCAATTGGTACAACTATTGTTGAGACATTCGGCAGCATAATAGATAAGGTTTGGCAAATAGGCGTAGATATCATTAACGGTTTAATTGAAGGTATCACTTCTATGTTTGAGTCAGTAGCTAAAGCGCTAGGTAAGCTCACAGATAAAATTCCTCAATGGGTAAAAGATGCACTTGGCATCCATTCTCCTTCTCGAGTAATGGCGGCAATTGCTAAGTGGATTCCAGCAGGTATTGCTAAAGGCATCATCGATAACATCAATGTTGTGCGAACTGCATCAAAAGAGATGGCACAAGCTACATTCCCTGACTTTTCTCGAGAAATAAAAGCGTCACAGGCACAGATTGAAGGTGCTCAAAAAGCCGTTAGTCGTGCCATTTCTGATAATAATAGTGAAATTAAAGAATTAAACCGTAATGCAGCACAAGAGATTTATAAAATCCAAGACAAGTTGGCGAAGGACCTCAATGGCATTACTAGTAAAGCAACTAAAGGAAAAAGTAAGACAGTTAAAGCCGGAAATGCTGAGATCACTAAGCTTCAACGTGATGCAAATAACCAAATACTTGAAATACAACGGAAGCTTGCAGAAGAAACCAAGAAGGTCAATGATACTGTCAATGCTGATAAACTACAGTCTCTCCAAGAATATATAGACTTGCAAAAGGAATTGTATGGCTTGAGTGCTGCAGAAGAATCAGCTTACTGGAAATACGCATCAACAGCTTTCAAGGATGGCACAGACGAAAAAATTAAGGCTCTTAACAAGTATAAGTCTGCTCATAAAACTGCCATGCAAGATCAGTTTAATGCTGAGACAAATATGATAGATGCCTTAGTAAAATACGGGAAGATGTCACTAAAAGAACAGCTACTAGCCTACGAGGATTACATGAAAAGCTATGAGATTGGTTCTGCAGAGCAGATTGCTTATGAAGAACTGATCTACGATAAGAAGCTGAGTTTGTATAACAATATTAAGTCACTTGCTGATGATTACTATTCGAAAATGAGAGACATCAATCAGAAGCTTATCGATGATGAAAAAACTTTACGTGATGAATATGAGCAAACGTACAACAGTCGTGTAGAGGCTATCAAAAATACTTGGGGCTTATTTGATAAGGTAAATCTGACTGAGATGGTGACCTATAACGAAGATGGAACTATTAAAGATCAAATAAATTTACTCGAGAATATGCGTGGTCAAGTCAATGCTTTACGAGGCTGGATGAATGACTTATTTGTTCTTGAAGCAAAAGGTATTGATAAGGATCTTCTAGCAGAATTGCAATCATTAGGAGCTAAATCAGGCGCTGAAATTAAGGCTCTTACACAAATGACTGCATCTGAGTTAGAAGAGTATCAAATGTTGTGGAAAACAAAAACAGAGCTCGCAAATAAACAGGCAACTACTGAACTTGCTGGTGCTCGTAAAAAGATGGAAGATGAGATTGCTCAATTGCATATCAATGCTGAGAAAGAGCTTCAAGCACTATCTGAGACGTTTATATCTGAAGTGAATGAGATGGTAAATGGTGCTGAAGATGAATTTAATGTAATGACATCAACCTTGCCTGAAATTGGTGCAGCAGCTATCCAAGGGTTAATGGATGGCATGAAGTCGATGAAAGGGAATCTGCAAACTACTGTGAAAGGTATTGCCAATTCTGTTTCTGGAACCTTAACTAATTTATTAACAAATGATGGCAGTTATCAAAGTTCTATAGCTGTCAATGCTTTGTCTGGTGCTCTAGCAGGAAATGCTAATCGTTTGTTAAATGCAGCTGATGATATTGACGATGAACAACAACCTATTAATATTAATCTTAATCAAGGTTGGAATGGTGAAACAGTTGAGACATGGCTTGATCAACGTAGTGCAACAAATCTTAAACTAAAAACTTTTAAGAAAGGATGACGTCATAATGGCAATCTTAGAGACAATGGATGGAGTACGTCATGATTTAACCAAATATGGTGTCCCTGTCCTAAAAGTAGCGCCAATCGATATTATGTACAACTCAGAAAACATAAAAGGTAGACCAGGACGTAATCGAACGGAACGGTACCATGGTGTTCGTAAGTTGCAACTGACTTTGTTATTACAAGCCAAAAACGTTACTGACACTGAACTGTTAACCGATAAGTTGGCTGATATCTTAGATGGTGATGAAGAATTTTATATTTATCAGCAACTAATGACAGATAGTTATAAATTCGAATTACCTGGTGATTCATCATTCAAAAAAGCTTTGGATAATGTAGAGTGGACACCTCACATGTACAAACGCTGGAAGGTAGAACGTATAAACAATGATGCTGTCGAATGGAACGGTTTACGAGGTAAGCGAGTCATTGAGTTTGAAACAAGTGACTTGCCTTACGGTGAGACACCTTTCACAAGTCAGCAGCTTTTAGACAAAGAGTGGGATTTAGATCAAATTGCATGGGGCCTAGGTTTTGAATGGGACGACGATTCACCACAATTTACATTTGCAAGTAACAATTTTACTCTAAAAAATTATGGTCAAGTAACTATCAATCCAAGGTATATGCCATTACGAATTGTCTTGCGTGGTAATTTCTCAAGTGGAGTAACCATTAGCAATCAATCAACAGGTGATACTTTTGCGTATAACGGCTCACTTACAGCCAACGACACAATGATCATAGATGGTGTGAGCTATTTGAAAAACGGTCAGCACATTACAGGACAAACCAATAAAAAATTAATATCACTTAAACGTGGGGTAAATCAATTTGTGATTAGTGGCGGTATTGTCGCTTCAATCAGTTTTGATTTCCCTTTTTATTTTAGGTAAACAAGGAAGGTGATAACTTTGTCACAGAAATATCCTTTAAAAGAAACTTTATCTCCTATTAATAAGGATGGTCGCGACAGAATAAATGAGAACTGGACACGTATCATGGCTTACTTTGACTATGTGCAATCTCAGATTAAAGTGTTAGCTGGTGGACAAGAGGTAGATGAATTAATCACACGGCTTGAGCAAGCAATCGAAAAGGCTGAGATCGATGTACAAAATTACATTACTCAAGTTGATACAACTGTCCAACAGGCTATAGATGCTAACAACACAGCGACACAAGATGCAATTGCAGCTAATAATGCAGCATTACAAACTGCCCTTGATACAGTTGCACAAAGACTAATAGAGGTAACTCAAGCTATAGGAAATACAGAAACGGCTACTGCAGATGCAACAAACGCTAAAAATGCTGCTATTCAAGCAACACAGGATGCACAAGATGCTATTAACACTATGCAGTCACTCATCGATAATTTTAGTCATCGTGGAGCATGGTCTTCGGCCACACAATACTTTAAAAATAATCTTGTGGGTCTAGACGGGCGCACTTACATTGCTTTAAAAGAAAATATCAATACACCTGTCACAGATAAAAATACATGGACTTTATTCGCTGATAAAGGAGCACAGGGAGCAGAAGGACCGCGCGGATTACCTGGTAAGGATGGCAAAGACGGTACAGGGGTAAATATTATTACTAGCCTTAAAAGTGAAGATGATTTACCACCAACTGGTTCGGCAGGAGACGCTTATATGATTGATGGAGACCTTTATGTTTGGCAGGATGACACAGGTAGCTGGAAGAACGTAGGTCCAATCCAAGGTCCAGAAGGTAAATCAGCATACGATTTAGCTGTTGAAAATGGTTTTGTTGGAACAATAGAGGAATGGATTGAATCGTTAAAGGGCGAGACAGGACCACGAGGGCTAGAAGGACCACCTGGTCCACCGGGAAAAGATGCAGATTTGACGGAAATTACTGAACATTTGGAACAAATGAAACCTAAAGTCGACAACTCATGGCAAAAAGGACAGTATAATAATGTATCAATTAGCAATTTAGGCAGTAATACGGCAGAAAGAACTTTGTTCATTAATCACATGGATTGGAAAAACACAGGTAACGTAGAACAATTAGATATAATTATTCCTGTAGATGGTTCCTTCTCAGGTCTAATAAAGGTTACTTATACATCTATGTGGGGTAATTCTGAAGCACATGGAGGTGCAACTGTTCTATATAGAATTGGAAACTATACAGCATCGGGGACGGGAACAAAGTTAAACGATTATGTATTAGAGACTATAACGCCTGATTTTGCTAAAAATTATTATATACACAAACCCTACATTGAAGCTAACAACGGGAATATATTTTTAATAGTGCAAAAAGCACCATCTGCTAATAATCCTTTTGTGGTTAAACTTGAGCTACAGGGTTATGGTAGTGGTAAAAATGCATTTACATCAATGTATGAAACAACTTGGGTTATTTACGACAATGGCAGTCCAACACATAATGGTTATCCATGGATGCCACAAGTTAGTAGAATACCTACAGGAGCACAAACTAGATTTTGGGATACGTCAATGTGGAATGATATTATTGACGGTAGGGATTATGTAGTTGGTGGTGTTGCTCACAATATGGCACAATTTACACCTGAAAATTTTAGGGATTTCTTATTTTATTTTTTAGCTAATGAAAAAGGTACTTTTAAATGCTTTGTAAACACAGCTTCTTTGGGTTTATCATCATTGGACACTTATGGTATATTAACTACCATTAAACCGTGGAACAATGAAACAGGAGGAGGTTTAAAGCAAAGGTTTGAAACGTCTGATAGGATATATAAAAGATACCAAATTAATGATGCTACGTGGTCTACATGGGTATGTATTCAAAGTCAAGATGTAGATGTACAACAGCTTTTCACATCTGTAAGTAATGGTAAAGCACAAGTAGCATCTGCCATTACTGGTAAAGGAGTTCAAACTGCTTCGGATGCTACATTTACAACAATGGCTAATAATATTAATGCCATACCTACAGGTGGTAGAAAAGCTAACGGGTTATTAATTTCTTCATCAACATTAGCGTCATTTAATTATAAAGGTGGAGGTATAGTTAGTATTGCGTATATAGATTTAACAGGTCTTAACTTTACCCCTAGTATAATAGTATTAATGACTTCAACGGGCAATGGTAATATGTCATACAGTATATTTACATCCTTTAATGACCCTACAGGCTTTACATCATCTACTAAAATTTCCTTATATAATTCTAATTTATTTTCTAATAGCCCAAATCATAATTTGAGTCATATAGCTATATCAGGAGGATACAGATTTCCAGTTACTAGTCAATCAGCAAACTATACATGGTATGCGTACGAATAGGAGGTATTGATGTGAAAAGAGATAATAGAGTTATTTTTGATTCTGTTACAGGTAAAATTGTTTTTCAAACTGGTGAAGCAGAAGGGGACATAAATCCGCTTGAAGAATGGAACCCATTAGAATATATTGACGTACCATATGGGTCCATTGATTATTCAAAGTCCTATATTGATCGTATTGATGAAGATGGAAATCCTGTGGTCGTATCTTATGATATTCCTGAAACAGAAGAACAAAAGCGCATCCGTGAACTTGAGGATGCTTTATTATTGCAAACAGACTTAGAGACAGGAGGTATTTTATAATGGTCAATGAAATCGTAGTAAGGATTGCTGCAGAACGTATTATTAACAAAGGACTTAATCCAAAGACAGAGAAAACGTATGTTATTGATGATGTGACAAACGAGGCATATCGTGCGGCTGTTGAAGATTACATTTTAACAGCTACTGAAGGTGTATAAATGTAAAAAACTTTAGGTAGTTTATTTTGTATTGTGGATTAGAAGAATGATATATTCTCCTTAATGGATCTAATAGATAAGGAGGATGTAATTGGATATTTCAAAACAAATATTTTCTAGTATAAGTTTAATAGGGATTTTACCCGTAATTATTGCTTTTTTAAAATTAGGGATTGATGCACTTAATCATAAACCAATAGAGAAAGTATTTTTATCTCCCTCGAGAAGGTTGATAATATTCTTCTCTCAGTTGATAATTCTGAGTATTAGTACGATTTTAATCACAGTTACAGCATACATTCTACGTGATGAATTAATTGATAAAGAGATGATAGTAGGGCTAGCGATTGTCACGATAACTTTTGTAACAGTTATATCTACTATTATTTTCTCCATAGTATACTTACTAAGTGTAAAAGTTAAATTTTCTTTTAAAGATGATGAAAATCAAAAATGGGATTTTGAAAAAAGAATTAGTAAAAATAGAATTCTAGCCAGTAGAGAGAATAATTATTTCCAACATTTTGATATTGATTTAATTATGAATAAAGAAATAAAGAGAGAAATGGTAAAAGAATTTAAATTATTAGGACATGATATAATTATTAAGTACTATATGATATTGGTTTTGATTTCTTTATTTTTAATAGTAATAGGAATGGGATTGATTATTTTATCCCAAGAGGTTTTTAATTTATGGAGAATTTTAGTTTTTCTATTAGGTTTCTCTTCATATTTATACTTTATTTGTATTAAGAATAATAATAATTTGATAAAGCAATTTCAATAGATGATGAAAGGACATATCAATTAATTTATCCTTATTTTTTCATTAGGAGCTATCTCCATCGAGTAGCGTATTTTATTTTATTTGCTAGTTGTTCCATATTGTTCAGTAAGCGCTACTCAATTGGAGTAGCGTATTTTTATGCTTAGAAAGAAGGTGAATGTATGTCTACAATCGAAATGAGCGAGGACAAGATGGGTTGTGCAGTTGAGGAGAATGGAAAAAAATCAGTGGTTACTATCACTGCATCAGTTATTACACTAGAGGCTTCAAAAATTAGATTAGTTGGTGATAAGGCATGACAACTGTTCTTTACAAAGGCACTGAATATCCAATCAATCACATTCAAGCTATGCGTAGAGATCTGGAATTAAACGCAGCACATGAGTTGAATATGATCGTGGTAAATCGTGAAAATAATCCAGCATATCCTTATCTGCAGGAAGAATCCATTATAAAAATAAAAGGGCATGAGTACCGCATTAAAAAGGTGAGTGAAAAGACACCTTATAAAAATATTAGTGCACTTCATACTGTTACAGACTTGGTTGGTGTACCGTTTAACCAAAAGCTCAAAGGTTCCTATACTCCCTCAGAACTGTTTAGCATGCTGCTTAGTAACACAGGATGGACAGCACATTTCGATAGCACTGGTGTAGATGCTTCTATCGAATTAGTTGATTGGGGTAGAAACAATGTATGGAAATTGCTTCTGGAACTTTGCAATAAGTTACGTGTGCAATTTGAAATACTACCAGGTAAGATCCTGAACATAAAAAAAACATTAAGTACAGATTACGGTCGACAATTCCGTTACGCATATAATCTAAGAAATATCACTAAGGATTCAACATCTACTGATATTGTCACACATGTAATCGTGAATTTTGACGAAGAGTTAAAACAGACTGAAACCTTTGTTTCTTCAACAGCTGGCAACTATGACCGGCCAATCTATGGGGATATCATAAATGATGAACGTATCAAGACTTCAGACGCTGCCTATAAGCGGGCGAAGGAAAAGTTTCGAGATATTGAGATTTCTTACGATTTGGACATCGCTGAGTTGGGGGAGTCTTATGAACTTGGAGAAACCATTCACACTATCTATGAACCTATGAATGACCTGTCCATCGTCACAAATATCCTGAAGATACGTGAAGAGTGGAACGGTGAGGATTTAGTAGCTACAAGTGTGACTGTAGGTAACTATGTGTTTAAAACAGCTGAGGAGATTCTTCAGGACCAGATTAAAGACACTGAGTCAAATGTGAATGACAATATTGAAAAGACAGCTGAAAAAACGACAGAGGTAATCAGGAAAGAGTATAAGCTTGAATTATCTGAAACTGTCACGGATTTAGAAAAAAATATTACTACAGAATACACAGCCATGATTAGCATGACTGCACGTGAATTAAAAACTGAGATGACTCAACATGTAACGACCATCAACAATAATTTGGGAAGTATGGAAGCACGTTTTAATTCTTCTATTTCACAAACGGCAACACAGATACGAGCTGAAGTGAGCTCGGAAGTCACAACAATTAATAATAATATTTATAATGTGAAGCAAGACGTATCAAGCCTGTCAATTACAGCTAGTAGCATCCAATCTACGGTTACAAGTCATTCAAGCTCAATAAACGGTCTGAATACGCAGATGAGCAGTGCACAATCTAGTATTACACAGATGAGTGACCAAATTACACAAAAGGTATCTTACACAGATTATAACGGCTCAACCATAGTGAGTAAGATTAACCAAGACCCTTACTCAGTAACCATTGATGCTCAGAAAATAAACCTTAATGGTGCTGTAATGGTTAATGGTAGCATAACAGGCGCTACAGATATAAATGTAGACAGGGATATTTATATGGGACGTATGTTGCATTTTAGTGATATGACAACAATAGGAGGCTCTAATGGAACTATTTTATTAGATGCATATCAAAATATTGAATATCAAGGAAGACATCATATATTTTATGGGGATGTTGTAGACTTTTCACGAGTCACTGTGACAGGTCTCAATAACAGTAATGGAATTAGTTTCTTCCAAAGTTCTAACAATCCCAAAGTTTTAGTTGTTAGAAAAAACGGTTCTGATATCGGGTATTTATCTATGAATTAAAAAGGAGATATGAAATTATGGATTACGAATTACGTTTAAAAACAGGTGAATCATTTACATTAACAGGATCAAATATTGATGCAAATGCATTAACTGATACATTGAATAACCATCAAATTTTATTTGTTAATTTTGGAGGTATTGTATTACAAAAACATGTAGTTGATGGTTTGATTCCACTTATTAGTAAAGAACAAACAGAAGATGTAAAAGAAGAACAATTAGAGCAAACGCAAGCATAAGCTTAGCGTTATTTTTATTGTCAACTTTAAAAGGAAATCCTCCCCTTTCATCGAATAAAGTAAGATGAGAGGTGGCGCATTTTAATTGAGCGTATTAAGAAATGACTTAGTTTTTACAAATAATCTAAAAGAAGCTTATGAATTTGCACATTACTTATTTCTTACTAAAGGCATAGATAATGTTAAAGTAGAACAAATTAACGGTGATTGCTATGTGCGATTTACTATGGAATATGGTGATGGATGTAGTGATGAATTAGGTAAACAAATATGGAATATAGTAGAGCAATTCAATCTTAAAAGTTTAGTATTTTATGGTGTGTATTGGGACGTTGTACGGGGATATATAACTGAGTAAAGTTTTAAACATTATGCCTTCTACAATCATTTGAGGGTTTTATAGTACAAGGATAAATCCTTCTTTTGTCGAATGATGATTAAAAGGAGGGAATGTTTATGTATGATGTGAAGATTCATTTGAAATGTGGATACATTTATCTGGAAAATGGTGAGGAAAAGTCAGCAACGTACACTTCACCTAAGTTCAGTCAAAATTTGAATTACGTTAATCCGAATGTAATTGCTAGTAAATTGGCGAACGAAATTTTGATTGAAACAGGACGAGAAGTAAAATCATTTTTGTATGTAGGAAAAGAACCAGTGAAAAGTAAATCATGAAGGCACTCTCAGTTGAGGGTGCTTTTTATATTCCCAAGCGTTTGGGAATATGAAGGATGCGTCAATAAGACGTGTCCTTTTTAATATGTCAAAGGGAAGTGTTCAAATGGAAAAATGGATAGCAGCAGTAAGTGGAGTAATTGGCACAATCGTTTCATACTCGGTTGACGGCCTAGGTATGGCTGTAACTGTGTTAATCGCCTTTATGGCAATTGATTATGCTACCGGAATTATGGGGAGCATTGTAAATCGTAACTTAAACAGCCGTATTGGTTTCAACGGCATTATTCGCAAAATTTATTACTTAATGCTAGTCGGTTCAGTGTATTTACTGGCGCTAGTGATTCCAGGTATCGAGTATGCAGGTGATGGGGCAGCCATTGCTTTTTGTGTACTCGAATTTATTTCTATCACAGAAAACGGTACGAAAATGGGCTTACCAACACCTGACTTCATTAAAAACATTTTAGCAATCGTAAAGGATAAAACAAGGGAAGGTGATGCGAAATGAGCTTAAGTGTTACAACTACATGCCGAGATCTTGCTGAGCTATTACCTGCTGCACAAACAGCTTGCCGTTTGTTATTCCAGGAGTGTTACAAGGCAGGCATTAAGAACATCTTCATTACCGAAACGTACCGCAGCCAAGAACGCCAAAAATATTTATACGCTCAGGGTCGTACAAGACCTGGGCAAATTGTTACCTGGACATTAGATAGCAATCACAAATCACGCTTAGCGTGGGATATTGCTGTCGGTCCTCCACAGTCTTTATATGATGTAACGACACTTACTCGAGTAGGAGCTATCGCTAAAAAATTAGGTATTGAGTGGGGAGGTACATGGACGAAAGCTATTGACCGACCACACTTTGAAGTTAAATCATCGTGGAAGATGCCTGCAGGTTATAAGTTAGAAGGAAAAGTAAACGTGCCTACAAATAGCAAAGGGCAAGTTCAATTAATTGTGGAAGATAAACCGAAGGAGGAAATTAAAATGCCAAATTGGAATCCAGGTTCACCAGCTATGAAAACTGAAACGGAAAATTTTATTGCACAGGCGGTTAAAGACGGCATTATTCAGGAATCGCATTTGAAGGACTTACAGAATGGTACTATGACGACTGATCGTTTAATTGGATTGTATATTACAATTCAGCAACGAAGAAGTAATAAAAAGTAATCAAAATCAGTACGGTACCTGTTGTATTTAATCATAAATTTACTATTTGTTAAGAAGTTGTATAGGTTGAAGTATTAATTTATAAATGTTGATTCTCTTAAAAAATCCCATGTACTCAATTAATTTGAGCCTGGGCTTTTTCTATTTATATTATTGGTATATTTAGTAATTCAAAGTATACTTATAATAGTAAATATTAGGAGGGGAATTATGAAAAAAATTTTAGGCTTGTTAATTGCAATTATTTTATTTAGTTTTTCACTAGATACGTTTTATGGAAGCAAGGCAGAGGCAGCAATATTAGGACAACAATTATTACAACCAGAAGAAGGTTGGAAAAGGTTTAATAATGATTATGAATCTTTTCAATATAGCAGTAACATGTTTAATTACACAGAATCAAAATCATTTCAGGGAGATCATCATTTAGTTCCGGATACAAACCCAGGAAACGGGAGTCTCGAATTTAAATTTAAAGGTACAAAAATTAGAATAATATCTCCAAAAATTCGAAACGGTTTTGCATTTGCTAGTTCAAATGTAAAGATTAATATTGACGGTATAACACAAACGTATAATCCCATAAATAGCGATAATACTTATAGATATCAAATATTATTATACGAGAAAACTGGTTTGGAAGATGTTATACATTCAGTGAAAATATATACTGATGATAATAAAACTCTAGTAATAGATGCAATAGACATAGATACTGACGGTGAGATTTATCCCCCCGACACAATTGTGGAATCACTTGATATAAATAAAGAAAAATTGGATTTGACTGTTGGTTCCAGTGAATCACTTATTGCAACAATTCTTCCAGAAAACGCTACTAACAAAGTAATTCAATGGACAAGTAGTGATCCAGAGATTGCTTCAGTTGATAGTAATGGAAATGTAATCGGAAAGAAAGCTGGTAAGGTGACAATTACTGCAGCAACTACTGATGGAAGCAACCTATCAGCTACAGCAGAGGTGACAGTAAAAGAAGCAGAAATTGACGCAAATAGAGCAATTTTAAGACTTACAACGACAACTAAAGATATCCATGAGTACGATTTATCTTTAACAGAAATAGAGCAATTTATGAATTGGTTAGATGGTCGTGAGGTCGGACAGGGAAAACCTTACTATAAATTTAAATTGAATGTATCAACAGGAAATATAGTTTCAAGAACAGAGTATATTATGTATGATAAGATTGTTAGTTTTACTGTTGATGAGTATAAGTAGTTGCCAACTTAGAATAAATATATAGAATTTAAGACTAGTTGCACTTGTGACTAGTCTTTTAGTGTGTAGAACAGACAACCTTTTTAGTTATCTGTTCCACGTTCCGTATTGGATTGTTTAGCTTGTTCAATTACTTCCTCAAAAGCTGCTTTAATTTCCTCAATTGTATAACCAGCTTCCAGTAATTCTTGGGTTGTTTGTTCTAATCTGTTCATTTAATTATCCTCTTTTATGTTTTTTATCTCCAATATTAATAATATTGAAATTGGCTAGAAATATCAAAAGAGAACATGATAGCCTTCCGCAATCAATAGTGCATGGTGAACCATAGTTGGATAATTGGTTGGAATGGTGAAAGGGGAAAAATTATTCAAGTAATATTGAGATAAGGTACTATTAAACTAACTAATATAAAATTGTTTTATATTAATATTAGTTTAGTTAAATTTTTACATAAATAGGGGGATTAAAATGGAAATTCGTTCAGTTAAAGGCTCAGACTACTATGTAATTTCACCTCTAATTAATGAGTGGTGGGGTGGCAGGAATGTGTCTCATCTGTTACCAAAATTATTCTTCAATCATTTTACACAGACAAGTTTCATTGCAGAAAAGGATGGTAAACTCGTGGGTTTTCTAATAGGATTCCTTTCTCAAACTCATTCAGAAGAGGCGTATATTCATTTTGTTGGAGTTCATCCTGAATACAGAAAGCATAATATTGGAAAACATTTATACCATAAATTTTTTAATGTAGTAAAGCGGAATAATCGAAGTATTGTTCGTTGTATAACGTCACCTGTCAATAAAGTTTCGATTGCCTATCATACCAAGTTGGGTTTTGAAATTGAAAATGGAGATAGAATTATTGATGGACTATCATTAAATACAGACTACAACGGACCAAATCAAGACAGAGTTTTATTTGTAAAAAAATTAGATTAAATTCTAGTTACTAACTGAACTAAAAGGTGCTTAACTGAATAAACTAAGCGACCACTCCGTGATGGGTGGTTAATCTTTTGTATTTTTAAGTTAGTAATAATAGAAATGGTAACAGGTTAGTGTAATTAAAGATTTTTAATTAATTGGATAATATTAGTTAAAAATGTATATTATCCAATGCTATGTGATTATATTTCTTTTTAAACCATTTGTTGGATATTTACTGAATACTTAAATTGATATAATAATTCAGGTGCAACTTTTCCCTTCTGCACAAAGGGTTAAGATGCACCATTCCTCAACTATACACAAATGGCCAGGCTCTCAATTAAAATGAGCTTGGGCTTTTTTATTTGTTCTAGAATAGTTTTTTAAGTGTACTTCTTGGGTTTCCTCCATTATTTTCTCTATATAAATACCCTTTTAAGTTTGAGAAAATTGATACATTTATACCAATTTAATTCTAATTATGTATAATAATTTTGAAGGAGGTAAAATCTTACTAACACATTTGACTCTTATTCTAGTAATTGCATTTGCTTTAACAATTAAAGCTAAGGGAGACAACGTGTTACAAAATTTAAAGATGTACCAATTGATCCCTTACGATAAGTAAATTAATCGTGATGGGAATAGTTGGGCTTGCGAGAAATAGACACTAAAAAACATTCAAGGAGATTAAAACATGAAACTTAAAACACTCGTAATATTAATGATGACACTGTTATTAGCATTTTCATTTAATTTTGATATAGCTAATGCAAATAATTTTAAAGAAGTTAAAATCGTAAATTCTTCTTCTACTGTATATGAAAAACCAGATACTAATTCTAAGGTGTTAGGAACTGTAGAAAAAGGAACTTTCGTTACGTTAATCAGCAAAGATCAAAATGCCTTTTCACGTATTACTTATCTAAATAGCGAATCTAAAATCATAGATGGGTATATTTCTGATTCTGTCCTTGAAGATGCACAATACACTATTAAAATAGCAAGTTCTAAAAGTGGGCTTGTTGTTAAAGAAATGCCCTCATTAAAAGCAAAAACAGTTGCAACATTGCAAAATAAAATGGTTGTAAAAGACTTCGGCTCTGTTGGAGATGGTTGGTCATTTGTACAGTATGGTAATGTAATTGGTTATGCAGCGACTAACTTTATGAGTACTTCAAAACCAACAACTAAATACGTAGTATCAAACCTTGTTGTGAGAAATATAGCAAGTCCATCAGGAGCTAATGTAGGAGAACTTAGTAAAAATGAAGCAGTATCTGTTCATTCTACAATCGCTGGTTGGTCATATATTTCGACTTTATCTTATGAGGGCTATGTAGTAGATTCCTATTTAAGCACAAAAAATCCGAACGCAACAACAAATAGTAAACCAAGTAGTTCATCAAACTCTAATTCTTCAAGCAGTAGCAGTAACAGTGGTAAATCATACTATAAAAACTGTACAGAATTACGAAAAGATTATCCAAGTGGTGTAGGTGTTGGTCATCCAGCTTATGATAGTAAGCATGATCGTGATAAAGATGGATGGGCTTGTGAAAGATAGTTAAATGAGTAATGATTTTATTTTGGGAAGCTTAGCAGGTATATTTTCTACGGTTTTATTAGCATTATTAGTCTATGAAATTTTAAAATTTAGTTTCGAAGGATTTAATAATAGAAAGAAAAATATAGGATATGTCAGTGAAATATTTATAAATCTTTTTTTCAATTTACTAATTTGGTTTAGTGTAAAGAACGATTTATATATAGGATTAAATTTTGCATCATTTGTCTCTTTAGTTATTGCAATTGGTATATCATCAAAAATTGCTCATAGGATGTATTTTACTAGTAATGATGTGATAGGAAAGTTGCTGAATTGTGTAACTGCTAATATTGGCATATTTTCTTTCGTTATAGGTATATTTTGTTGCCTTAGTGGATGGAATACTAATAATAGCCTTCTAACATTCGGTAGCATATTCATTGGAATCGGTTCTTTTAGCATGATGTTCTTCATAGCGTTTGCACAAATCATGGATAGTCAACAAAAAGATAAGTCAGTTAATAATTAATAAATATACGAAGGACTACTTCTTGATAAGTGGTCCTTTTGTATATTCTTATTTTGATTAATTTATTTAAGTAAGCAATTCGGATTACATTGAGAAAGGTATTTCTTCTTAGATTATATTTCTCGAAAAGTATTTATATGGTAGATTTGGTATATAAAAATATTTATAGATAAAAAGGAGAAGTGAAGATGATACATAAGTTTTTTAAGAAAATATTAATCAGTTTAATGGTGGTGCTTCTTTTATTTACATCAAGTATTGATATTTTTAAATCATCTAAGGCGCATGCAAATCTTGTAACTAAACCGATTGAGATCACCGCGAAAAAGACTCTTAAGGATTTAGCTGAACATGTTGCTATCGGAATGGCTGAACAGATTGTGCAAAATTATTTGATCGATGAGATTATTGATTCAGCTGTTACAAAAGTAGATGCGGGCTTTGCACCAGTTTGTTTGGATAAAAAAGTTAAAGATTTGAAGGATTGCCCTCCAGAAAAACTAGCGCAAGTAAAGCGTGATTTTACTGCTACTGATAAAAAACTATTAAGAGATGCACTAGAAGGGGTCATAGAACAAAAAACATATACAAGCTATAAGTGGCAAAAGTTTTTAGATTTTTTTATACCAGTATTTTTGGCAAATGGTTTAGTAGCATTTTTCGATAGCTTATTAGATCCTGAATCTGAGGGTTTGATTAATGAAGTGGCTCAGGAAGCGTTAATTAATGCAGGCCTATTAAAACCGGTGTTTATACCTCAAGCTGAGGAAACTTTGGAACAATTAGATTTTAGTCAACATGTTGAACGTGTAGATACACAATTCGTTCAAATGGTAGGTTCTATACTTGAATATAGATACACTATTTTACTAAAACCGAATGTGAAGCTAGGTTATAGTTTTAATGATAGGAACAGTGGTATAAAAAATGTTACTGGTAATGGTTCTATTTCATTTAGTTTAGGTTTTTTTGTGGATTCTATTTTAGTTGGTAATCCTTCTAGTGGCTATTATTTAGCCCAAATGAAAGCCGTACATGGTATAAATCTTGGTTCTGGTTGGTACCCTTTTGGAAGTGAACCTATATCGTGGAGGTCTAGTACGCCTCATAAGATAGAATCTTTTGAAAAAGCTTATGTTGCTGCGATGGCTGCTTTTGATGAGGCTACAACTTATACACGTAACTATCTTGATTCTATGATTTTAGACTCATCTGATGTAAATAAAAGTTTAAATACTTTGTTGTACTTATTGTCACAGAATCCGAATTCTAATTTCAAGTTTGATGATTCGGTAAATGTTAAGTTAACACCTCCGAAAGTAAAAACTGATTATGGTACTCAAACGGCTACTGACAAAATTAAAGATACAGACGGTAAAGTAAAAATACGAGGCATTGACAGTTATAAATTCACATATCAAAATAAGGACGTTTATCCGTCTGATCAGTCCTCTACAGGTTGGAAGGTTAGAAAGACTGGTGAAGATATAGCAGTTGGGGAAGATGTTTCTGTAAAGGATAAAGATGAAAAAGAACCTGAACCTGAAAAACCAACAGAACCGAGCAACCCAACCTGTAATGAGTCCGATAATATGGAAGTGGATTCAGGTCAATGTGAGGGCGTACCTTACTTTGGCTCAAAGCTGGAGTTCATTTTCGGGAATGCAACGGGTAATAAAAATCATATAGAATGTTCACTAGCTATGGAACTGCAGCTAAATAGCATTGGCATTTTTGATGATGCAAAAGGAAAGAAACTTGTGCTTGATAATTTATCGAATGCTTTCGATGATCCTTCGAGTATTCGGGAGACAAAAGAGAATGGTCGAGTAGTCAGAACGTCCGTCCTTACGGGTTCAAATGGTGAATTGAAAGTTGAATCTGTGTGGGATAAAGAGAAATTAATATCCGTTAAGCTTGGTGAAGATGTTGGTGGGGAGCCTGGAGAAAAACCAGATGAGGTTACAATTAAATATAGAACAGGATATGATAAACATTTGATAGAAGTAGAGGGTTTTAAAGCTAAACCGACTATTGGAATAAAAGGTGGCCACAATCTCGAAAATTTTGAAAAGTTTATTTTTGACAACTTTGGTGATCAGGTTAAGGATATTAATCAAGCTGTAACTAAAAAGCCTCATCCCGATATTTCAGGCATTTATGAGGTTAAATATAAGCTCCCTGTTTATGATGGATTGAGCTCAGAGAATGGAGGAAAAGGTAACTTTACTGGCCAGTGGAAAGAGTATAAGAATCCCAAAACTGTCTATGATCCAAAACTATTCCCTGATGAACAGATGTTAAAGTTGGGCAGAGAAGCCATGGAAGAAGGTATTCAAAGTAATAGAGTAAGAATTGATTCTCGACCAAATGCTATTTCTGACGAAATTATCGGATATGCTGAAGTCAATGGAAAAAAACTGCAATTTATAGGTTATCAGGATAAAGTCACAGGAGAAATAAGTAATTTCTTCCCTGTAATCCCGAATCAATGATTAAAAGGTAGGTTTAATAAATATGGATGATGAAATTTATTATGTAAAAGATACACAAGAAAAGATTAAGAATATGGAGGCATACTACAGTACTCTAGGTTATGGCTATTTTTTAGAAGCGCTAAATGAATTTGAACAGGGAAAAGGATTTGGTATTGGTTATACTAGCTGTTACTTTGCTACTGAATGCACTCCGAATGATGAGGAGTACTTTGGGGATACTGGAGTGAACTTTACCACAACACCACCAGTAACTAGCACAGAAGTGTATTCAATTGTGGAATATGAGATGTTTTTCGAATATTTACTTAAAGTAGCTCAGGAGTACCTATCTAAATATCCTCAGAATAATGTAGTTGTTGAGAGAAGCTTAGCTCAAATCAAGGAGAGGTTAGGAATTGAAACAAAGAGGTAAGTAAAGGGTGAACATATAGATAAGATGCATAATGAAATATTTAACTCATAATTATAACTGGTATTTATTTAATTTGGCTGGAAATGGGAAAAGACCACCTCATGATGGGTGGTCTTAGTTGTGCTTAAAGATAACGATAGTTAAATAGAAGAAAACTAATATTTTTATCAATGAAATTACTAAACATTCATTGAGATGTTTTGAAAGAAAATCTTGTATAATCTCTATATTAATTTTAATCACAATTCCCAATGTTACGAAGCATTTTGCCACAATCGATGAGAAGGGCTGTAAAGCATATATAAGCATGGTACAAGGGCAGGTAGAAGCGTATCGGGTGGATTTTATGGCTTATCCAACTGTCGAGGATTTGGTAGCAAAGGGGTATTTGAAGGAAAATGAAACGAGCTGTCCAAATAAGGAAGAAATTATGATTACAAATGAGGGGGAGGTTAAATTGGCAAATGCCTCTTCAGGAACGGACTCAAGTGGCGGATGAATGTGAACAGAGTAAATAATGATCACGGTTATACGTTGATTGAAATGTTAATTGTGTTATTTTTGGTGATGTGTTTAACTGCGATTGTCATGAAATACTCATTAAAACAAGCAGAAATAAAAGAGCTTGAGCGTTTTTTTTCACAGGTGCAATTGGATATTCAATATATTCAAACTTATAGTATGCATCAAAGAGAGTATATCTCAATGAAGTTCGAAAGCTCGACAAAGCGCTATATTATCAAAAAAGATTTTTATACCCATTTATATGACAGACCTTTTCCGAAAGGGGTTGAATTAATGCCTGCTTCGAGTTCTGTGCAAACAATTATGTATAACTATAGTGGCAATGTCATGACTGCGGGAACTGTAACATTTAAAACCCCCAAAGGTATTAAAAGAGTTGTGATTACGCTTGGACGAGGAAGAGCTAGAGTTGAATGAATCAGGCTATTCATTTGTAGAAACGATTTTATCCATTGGCATCCTTATGTTACTATGCACGTCATTATTACCAATCAGCAATACAATGAAAACAAAACTATCTAACAAAAAGCTAGAGGTTATCGCAGCAGAGACAGCCTATGAGGGATTAAAGCAATATTTGCATTCAGGACAACAGGAAGGCTCAAAAACAATAGAAAATGTAGATTTCTACTGGACTTTTGTGGAACAGGAAATATGTGTAACCTTTCAAAATACACGAGAAATACGTAAAAAGTGTATACAGCCGACAGGTGAAGTCAATGAATGAGAGAGGTTATACATTGCTTGAAGCATTATTTCAATTAGTCGTGTTTGTACTTGTTGCGCAGCTCGTTGTCTTAATTATGCTTTGGTATGGCGAGATGAAAACGACGGTATTATCTGATGAACAATCAAAGTGGGAGCTATTTGTTTACGATTTGAATAGTTATTTTGAAAATATTACTTTTTTTACGATTCGACAGAACCAAAAGAGAATAACCTTTGAATCAGCGAATACGATCCATAATATTGATTGCTATAATAATTTAATTCGTGACCAAGTAAATGGAGGGCATGTACCGATGTTAATTGGTATTAACAAATGTCAATTTCAATATGAAAATAATAGGGTCACTGTAGCTATTGAATTTCCAAGTGGTATCCAAAAGGAGCGAACCTTCTATGTACCAATTATTGAAAAATGACAGAGGGGCTATTTTTTTAATCGCAATTGCATTATTATTTTTTGTAACTACTTTTGTTCTTACGTATTGTACGTCTTATGAAATTCAGTATCGAACATATGATTCGCTTGAAAAATTGAATGTTCGCGCTACGATAAATTTATTAGGACAAATTTTGTCAGACAGTGTAGAATCGTAGTTATAAGAAGGTGATTCGAATGCGAAAAATATATTTAGTTGGCTTTATGGGCTGCGGGAAAAGTGCGTTAGGAAGACGTTTAAGCTATTTGTTAAAGATGCCCTATTATGATATGGATCATGAAATTGTGAGACAGCAGGGTATGACAATTCCTCAGATTTTTGAAAAATACGGAGAGGCACGGTTTCGGGAAATAGAAACAGAATTTTTGGAAAATTTCCGTGATGAAGCTTGTATTATTTCAACTGGTGGTGGCGTTGCCGTCAATGCTGAAAACAGGAAAATAATGAGACGCAGTGGACTTGTGTTTTTTTTAGATGCGACATTCGAAGATATTTATAAACGAATACAGCATGATCAAAACCGACCGATTGTGCAAAGCTCAACGAAAGAAGAGCTAGAGAAGCTGTATCATTACAGAAGAAGATTTTATCGTGATGCAGGACATATTCAAGTGTTAACAGAGGGCAGAACCATCCGCCAAATTCTTGAGTATTTAGTATTCCAAGTTAAAAGGCTAAAAGGCGAACGATGATATGTGAATACAACTATAATGTTCGTTATTTATTATAGTTTAAAAAATGTTTGCCTTTTCAATATATTTAATGTTAGGATATAGACAAATAAGTAACTAAATGTTCATTGAATACTAAATAGTACCAAGATGAATCTTGGGCGGATGATTGTGCGGGGAGAGCGCGTGTAGACGCCGCCGAAGGAGCAAGTAGCAAAGGGCTATGAATCTCTCAGGTAAAAGGACTCGTACAAGACGCAACTCTGGAGAGAGCTGTAGTATAACAATAACAGCCACCAAAGGGGAAAGCCGGCTGATTGGCAGGGAAGAAATGCGAGCCAGTCTGGTGTAACTTTCAGGTGCAAGGACAGAGAATCCCGAAAAAGGGGTTCGTCTGTCTTTTTTTATGTCTTTGTATACTTGTTTAATGACGGCAAGCATGGGCTGTATTCATACAAAAAGCAGACGAACTACTACCAGGTATAATGTAACTAACAATAAGGGGGCAAAAAAGAATGACGAAAGAATTAAAACGTACACCTCTATTTGAAGAATACGCGAAATACGGTGCTAAAACAGTTGACTTTGGTGGATGGGAATTACCAGTTCAATTCTCTTCTATTAAAGAAGAGCATGATGCAGTACGTAATCGTGCAGGCTTATTTGATGTATCACATATGGGTGAAATTTTAGTAACTGGCCCTGAGGCACTTGAATTTTTACAAAATCTTTTATCAAATGATATTTCGAAAATTGCTGTAGGTCAAGCGCAATACAATGCTATGTGCTATGAGGATGGTGGCGTTGTCGATGATTTATTAACGTATAAATTAGCAGATAATCACTATTTATTATGCGTCAATGCAGCAAATATTGAAAAAGACTATGATTGGATGATGGAAAATCAACATCAATATGATGTGACAATCGACAATCAATCAGAAGCTTATGCACAAATTGCTCTACAAGGTCCATTAGCAGAAGAGGTTCTTCAATCTTTAACAGCGACTGATATTAGTGCCATCAAATATTTCCGCTTCCAAGAGGATGTAGAGATTGCAGGACATAAAGCATTAGTTTCTCGTAGCGGCTATACAGGTGAAGATGGTTTTGAATTATATGGCGCTCCAGAAGATATTAAAGCTTTATGGGGTAAAGTTTTAGAGGCTGGTCAAGACAAGGGTGTTGTTCCTGCAGGTCTAGGCTGCCGCGATACACTTCGCTTCGAAGCAGGTCTCCCACTATACGGACAAGAGTTATCAGCAACGATTTCTCCACTTGAGGCTGGTATTGGCTTTGCTGTGAAATTAAATAAAGAGGACTTTATCGGTCATGATGCATTAGTAGCTCAGAAGGAAAATGGTCTTCCACGCAAACTTGTAGGAATTGAAATGATTGATAAAGGAATTCCTCGTCATGGCTACAAAGTATTTAAGGATGGTCAGGAAATCGGTGAAGTGACAACTGGTACACAGCTTCCTTCCTCTAAACGTAATGTTGGTCACGCATTAATTGACAGCCAATTCGCAACAATCGGAACTGAGTTAGAAATCGAAATCCGTGGTAAGCACTTAAAGGTAATAACAGTTGAAACACCGTTTTACAAGCGTTCAAAATAATAGTTGAAAAGAGGGACCTACATTTATGAAACATCGTTATTTACCAATGACGGAGCAAGATCAAAAAGAAATGTTAGACGTAATCGGTGTATCCTCAGTAGATGAATTATTCGAGGATATTCCTGAGAAAGTTCGTTTTAAAGGCCTTTACGACATTAAGGAAGCAAAATCAGAATCTGCTTTATTAAAAGAATTAACAGCACTAGCTGCCAAAAATAAGGACACAAATGCCAATGTATCATTTTTAGGTGCAGGCGTTTATAACCACTATAAACCAGTAATCGTGGACCATGTCATTTCTCGCTCTGAATTCTATACAGCTTATACACCATACCAACCAGAGATTTCACAAGGGGAGCTACAAGCTATTTTCGAATTCCAAACGATGATTGCAGAGATTACTGGTATGGATCTTGCTAACTCTTCTATGTACGATGGTGGTACAGCATTAGCAGAGGCAGGTATGCTAGCTGCTGGTCATACGCGTCGTAAGAAAATTTTAGTATCTGAAACCGTGCACCCTGAATACCGCGATGTTGTGGCTACATATGCCTATGGTCAATCCATTGAAATCGTGACAGTTCCACATAAAGATGGTGTAACAGATGTTGACGCATTAAAAGCGTTAATTGACGACAACACAGCAGCAGTTATTGCTCAATATCCAAACTTCTTTGGTCAAGTGGAGGACATTCAAGTAATTGGAGATATTGCACATGAAGCAAAGAGCTTATTCGTTGTGTCTTCTAACCCGCTTGCATTAGGTATTTTAACACCTCCTGGTAAGCTAGGAGCTGATATTTGTGTAGGTGATGCACAAGTTTTCGGAATTTCTGAAGCATACGGTGGTCCACACTGTGGTTTCTTTGCAGTAACAAATAAATTAATGCGTAAGGTTCCAGGTCGTCTGATTGGTGAAACAGTGGATGGCGAAGGTCGTCGTGGCTATGTATTAACACTACAAGCGCGTGAACAGCATATCCGTCGTGATAAAGCAACATCTAATATTTGTTCGAACCAAGCACTTCTTGCACTTGCAGCTTCTGTAGCAATGACAGCTCTAGGTAAACAAGGTATTCGCGAAATGGCTACACAAAATATTGCGAAAACACGTTATGCGAAAAATGCCTTTGAAGCAGCAGGCTTTACAGTAGCATTCCAAGGTGCACACTTTAACGAAATCGTTGTGAAAACGAATAATTGTGTGAAAGAAATCAATAAAGGCTTAATCGAAAAGGGTATAATCGGTGGATATCCTTTAGGTCAAAATTATGACTCTCTTAAACATCATGTGCTGATTGCAGTTACTGAATTACGCACAAAAGAAGAAATTGATGCACTTGTTGCAGAAATGGGGGCTCTTAATGCATAACGAAAATCAATCACTCATTTTTGAAATTTCAAAAGAAGGTCGCGTTGGCTATAGCTTAGAAGCACTGGATGTACCTGAGGTTGACCTTGCAGATTTATTACCTGAAAAGCTAGTACGTGCTGAGGCGGCAGAATTACCTGAGGTGTCTGAGCTTGATATTATGCGTCATTACACTGCACTTTCTCGTCGAAACCATGGGGTAGACTCTGGCTTCTATCCACTTGGCTCATGTACGATGAAATATAATCCAAAAATTAACGAAGCGGTTGCACGTCTTTCAGGCTTTGCCAATGTTCACCCATTACAGGATGAATCAACAGCACAAGGGGCGATGGAGCTTCTCTATGATCTTCAAACTTCTTTAGTAGAAATTACAGGAATGGATGAAGTAACATTGCAACCAGCAGCAGGTGCACATGGTGAATGGACAGCATTAATGATGATTCGTGCGTTCCATGAGGCAAATGGCGAGGGTCATCGTAATAAAGTGATTGTTCCTGACTCAGCTCATGGTACAAACCCAGCATCAGCAACTGTTGCAGGCTTTGAAACAATCACTGTTAAATCAGATGAAAATGGCTTAGTTGATATTGAAGACCTTCGCAAAGTAGTAGGTTCTGACACAGCGGCCTTAATGTTAACAAACCCTAATACACTAGGTCTATTTGAAGAAAACATTATCGAAATGGCAGAGCTTATCCACTCTGTAGGTGGTAAAGTGTACTATGATGGTGCGAACCTAAATGCGGTTATGAGTAAAGCACGTCCTGGCGATATGGGCTTCGACTGCGTACATTTAAATCTGCACAAAACATTTACAGGTCCACACGGTGGTGGTGGTCCAGGTTCAGGTCCAGTAGGCGTAAAAGCGGATTTAATTCCATTCCTACCAAAGCCAGTTTTAGTAAGAACAGAGGAAGGAACATATCACTTCGATTACGATCGTCCACAATCAATTGGACGTGTGAAACCTTACTATGGTAACTTTGGTATCAACGTACGTGCATACACTTATATCCGTACAATGGGTCCAGATGGCTTAAAAGCTGTAACAGAATATGCAGTATTAAACGCAAACTACATGATGCGCCGTTTAGAGCCATTCTTTGATCTGCCATATAACCGTCATTGTAAACATGAGTTTGTATTATCAGGTCGTCGTCAAAAGAAACTTGGCGTTCGTACATTAGATATCGCAAAACGTCTGCTAGACTTTGGCTACCATCCACCAACAACATACTTCCCATTAAATGTGGAAGAGGCGTTAATGATTGAGCCAACAGAAACAGAATCAAAAGAAACATTAGATGCATTCTGCGATGTGATGATTCAAATTGCCAAAGAAGCAGAAGAAAATCCATCGATCGTTCAAGAAGCACCACATACAACAGTCGTATCTCGTCTAGACGAAACACGTGCTGCTCGTACACCAGTGCTTCGTTATCAAAAAGCATAGAACTACAAGCGTCCGATAAGTATCCGTACTTATTGGACGCTTTTCTTCTAGCGGAAGGAACAGTTAGAGTGGTGGATAGAATGAGCAAAGTGGCGGATAAAATGAATAGAGTGACGGATAGAAGAGGCAGATCTTACTGGACAAGTTTGTACAATATATTTGAGCAAGGTTTCTCACAATATTACCTAAATAATAATGTGTATTTTTCGTAAGAATTAAACTCTATTGTAGATGTACATTTTTCTAACTTTCAATTGGTTTGAATTGGAAATGTGGTATAGGCTTTGTAGAGAATAAAGAGGCACCAGTGCTTTTGTTAAAGTAGTCGGTATTGGTTAGGGATTCCTATTTTTATCATGTAATAATATGTAAAAATAAAAGGTAGATGACAAAAATGTCATCTACCTTTTTGTATTGTCATGTAAAACACACGAATTAGCTGAGGAGGCAGAGTACACTAGAAATTAGAAAGGGGCGTTAAAAAGTGAAAAGATTTGAGTGTAAAGGATATTGTTGAGGTAGCAAAGGGGTAAAGTGTTTAAACTAGAAAAAGTTAAATAACACAAAATAAAAACTACTATCAAAATTCTAATCCTAAACTAAGCAAGAAAAAAGAGCGCTGGGGAACTTGAGCAGTTTTTGGGCAATGTATTTATTTTAGTAGAACCTAATGGGTATATAGAAACAAATAAAAGAAAGAAAAAAACAATAACTCACATAGGCTTCAAAACATTGTTGATTCAGACAAAATAATGGAATAGGTTCACATCAGGAGCTTCTAATGGAAAATGATCTTTATAAAGAATTATGGGGAAATTAGGGATATTAATTTATATGATGAAATCTTGAGGTGAACGGAATTGGAAATAAAGATGATTGAAATTACCAATCTTACAAAAGAGTATAATGAGACTGCTGTGGTAAGTAATGTCAGTATGACAATAAAAAAAGGAAGAGTTTATGGATTGTTAGGGAGAAATGAGGCATGTATATATAGAGGATTTTATGAAGAGAGAAAACCAAGTCAGCGAATCACATGACTTGATTTTCCGTTGCCATGAATTGCTTCTTGTTTTGTTGAATAAATTCCAACATGTATTGATGTTGGTCTGCAAAATTAAATTGAATGGTCATTTCATTGTTCTCATGAATGTAAATCGTATCAATCAATTCAACCAACAAACCTCGGTCAAGTGCTTGAACATTTTTATGCTTTAAAAATGTTTGGAGATAGGGATGATTCACACCCATGCCTTTTTGAACAGTCGCCATTTCTGATTCGAGGTTGGCAATCACCTGTGTCACTTCATTCATTTTCTGCTCAAATTTTGCTTTCATCCGCAAATAGTCAGTTTTGGTAATATCACCAGTTTTCCAATCCATATACAGGTTATCTGTGACGGCTGTTATTTTTTCTAGCTCTTGTTGTTTTGCCTTGTATAGCTGTTCTAATTGTTTCGATTTCGTCCGAACAATCGGCTGTTTGTTAATGGCTTGAATGATGGTCGTCATATCAAACCTTTTTCAAGTCGGTAATATATTTTTGGAAAATAACTGATTTTCTCTTTGGTTTTGCTAGAGGATGTATCTTCAAAAAAGTTGATAGACTGTATTTGTTTGGTTTCGTACCATCCGTTTTCTAGTACCATTTTAGCGAGCTTTTGTCGATGAAGTACCTGTCGAATTTTGTCGTAGTGATAACGACAATACAAATAGACACATACGCAAGTTATAATTATGCTGATACAAGAAGTTGTTAGTCCATATGTGCTAATAAAATGTTGTTGAAACGTAGAGAGCTGCCATTCATGGGTGAGTAAGAATGGTAAGTGAAAGATGATGAATGACAGCAACCAAATAGCAACGATACAACTAAGCGTAAACTGTAAAAATAAAGACGCATTGTGAGGGCGAATCCGTTTGCCACGTTTGTGAAAAAAGCGCATCTTTATTTATCCTTATCAGATGGCGCTTTTGGTGCATTGTTCATGGTAGGAGATGGTTTGCCCTTTAACACAATATCATCTGCTTTGATGTACCAATCCACATCTGCGCCACGAGATGTTGCGTTCGCTACTGTATTCGCAATTGGGTTGATAATCTCGATCTCTGCATTGTAGTCAAATTCTTTGAGTGGCACAGAAGCAGGGATGCTCACTTGAAACATGCGACCCTGTTCACGAGATTTTAAATCGTAGGTGCGTTCCTTGACTTCTGTAGACACTGTGCCATCTTCATTTTGTAAAAATACCTCACGTCTTAACGCTGAAAACTTCAATTGACCAAATGTTTTTTCCTTATCAATGACAATACCTTGTGCTAATCTCATATTTGATTCCTCCTTATGCTTTCACCATGTCGTCAGCATGTAAAATGTAATTTGTAAAACCACGATCACCAATTTTATAGCCTTCTACGGTAATTCGTGGATTGACTAATTGAACGACTTCTTCTGGTTCAAAGTGCTTTTCGCCTGTTTCGGCGGGTAAAATCACCTCAATATCATCTGCTCGTTGAATATCTGAATACAAATTATAGCTACGAGATAAAGTGGTCATGCGTCCGTTATTTCTACGTTGTTCCATTTTGCCTTCACCTGCGTATTCTAAACGACCAAATGTTTTATCCATATTTGGAATCACGTATTTTAGTTCCATTTCATCTACCTCATTCCTTATTTTTTATGTTTATTTATATATCAGTGGAGAAAGGGGGAGAGCGAGCCATTTTATATGTCAATCCTCCTTATGCTTCTTGAAAACGATAGTCTACACGCCCATAAATGATGCACCAAAATACAACCATCGTTTCCTCATTTTTATCACGTATCAATTTCCCACAAGGAAAAAACGGAAATTCCTCTATCTCGATTTCAGATGAAACGAAATGATCAGCAATCCATGCCATTACTTCTACTTCCAATTCATGACCCTCCAAAGCAATCACGCTCCTTTTCATCAACTATAGATTTAAAGCAAAATAAGGGTGGGGGACGACTATGAAAGATTTTTTTGTCAGAAGCCATTTGAACAAATAAGCCACAAATCATGATTTTCTTTGTAGCAGAATCATGATTTTTTACAACAGGATTTCTGCCGTTTCTCATTTTTCCTACACGATTTTCCAAAGTAATCAACTCCCTTTAGGGTATTTGAGCCAATAAAAAAGCGCATTACACTATATTTATGAGCGATGGTATCAATAGATAAAGCATGAATATCTTGTGAGTGCATGGCTGGGTAATGATTTTCTGCCACACCTTGACCTTTCTTTTGTCGATATTGCCACGGAGGATCAGCATAAATAATGTTGTATTGCATTTGTCGTATCCCTCCAAATCTTGCACAACATAAAAACGCCATCTGTCGGTAAAATACCATGCAAATGACGTTTTAGGTGTGATTATAATTATGAATATTGGAATTTTGAATCATGTTTAATAAATTTTCAATTACTTAAATGTCTCTTTAAAGTCCTGAATAGAAATAACATTAACAAGACTTTCATCCTTTTGAATATAAGGATATATTGTAGGGTTTACTGTTAAAATTCCGACAGTTACATTTTCAAACTCAAATTTTAAAATCTGCTCAAAAATATTTTTTCTTTCCAATATAAATTGTCTAAGCTTATTCATTTTTGCTTTCTGCTTATTAATATTGTAGAAAACTTTTCTAACATCCATAAAATTATGTTGAATACCGTAATTTTTTAAGTCCATAATAACAAGTGAATTTTTTTCAAAATATAATAAGTCTATCTCATGGGGCATCTTTTTTACTGATTCTATATCTTTTTTTAAATCCTTCATTTTTGCTAAATCTACATTTATCTGTGCATTGATATGTTTATCCCGAAGATACAATTCCAATTCAGGAAGGTCATACTCATCATAAGTCTTTTTAATCAACTCATTCCAAGTATCATCAGTAACCATATCAGAAAAGATATCTCTATTTAATATTCTAGGGGATAGATACATGAGTGATTCTAGCCATGTAAAAATTGGAACAAGGATTTTAGTTTCTAATCTAATTATTGGTGATCTAAAAAGTCTACTATTTGGACTCCCAATATGTTTACTTTTTTTATTATTGTTATTATCAGCTTGTTTATAAAAATCCTCTTGGTTTAGTGTAAGAACATTCATTAAGTTATTAGTGCCCTCATAAGAAAGTTTTTGATTTAACACAATATCCCAAATCAATAATTCTTTATCGGCTATACTTAAATAATTATTATCTATTTGAAATGCTCGTTTGCTGTCGTCTTGAGCAACATATCGAAAAATATCTTTAGGCTGAAAACCCAAAGAGTTATGAAAGATATCAAATATTTTTGGTGTAAATTCATTTTCCACTCGAATTTTTTGATTTTTTGTTGTATAACTGTACGAAGAGAATGCTTCTAATATTTTTTTAGGAAGCACAATTCCGATTTCTTTATCTAGTTTAAAGTTCTTACGTTCATCTCCTAATACCGGTATTATTTCTTTTATATGACATATTGCATTCTTTGCGTTAAATAATATCAGTATTTTAAAAAGGTCAATTGATTTCTTTGAGGTTTCATCACTGAACTTCACTTCTCTTAATAAAATTGAATCTACCGCACATTCTATAGCCCCTTTTATTTCTCCAGTTAGCGCCCTAATATCATCAACATTAGACTGGTCAATTATTCGTAGAAAAAATTCAACTTCTGCAAGAGCCTCATTTGGATGAATATTTTCACTATTCTCAGCGTATACCGAAAATGTTATTTTACTTAAAACGCTTGCGAATGTAAGAATTTTTATTAAAAGTTCTTCTGCGCTATAGTTGATGGTGTACTTGTTGATGTATTGATCTACTTCTTTTTCAATAAAATTTAGCAAATCTATGAAATCACCATTTCTAAATGAACTGAAGTATAAATTCATAGTTTCTAGACCGTTCATTTCAATTATTGATCCTATTAAAAGTGCAGATGAATGTTGTAAAGAATGTATATCAGAAAATTGACTATATTCTTTCGGCAGTTCCTCTAGCTCGTTTAAATCACGTAATCGACCGATAATCACTTTGTGAAGTGTTTCCAATATTTCATCATAGATTTGTTTTTCATTCATAGCACCATCCTCAGAAATTATGTTTATCAGTACGCTCTCTTTTAAATTAAACATTTAAATATCTCCCCAATTGTTTATTATAGTATGAATTTACCAGTTGAGTTTTTTTTGTCAATGGTTCTTTCAATTGAATATGGATGCTGTTCAGGGAAGAATTTTGGAGATTTTCTTGAACGATACTGCCATTATAGAACAGCATAAATAATGTTGTATTTCATTCGTTGTATCACTCTAAATTTTACACAATGTTAAAAACGTCATTTGTTAGCAAAATGCCGTTCAAATGACGTTTTAAGTGTGTAGAATATTGGAGTTTTAAATCATAGATAACAGGCTTTTCTGATTAGGTGCAATTGCACTTTTATTGCACTTTTTATATTTTTTAATACGTTTTATATGTTTTGATAATGTCCTAAAACCCTTGATATTACTGCATTTTTGTTTATATACTTTACGCTTAAAACAGAGTGGGAATGACCTTTGACCTATAAATGTCTATGAGAGTAATCATATCAATGATTTAGACGTTGTTTAAGTGAGCATTTACTTCTTCACTTGCCATGATTACGTTTCAAAATAGGACTTTCCTTTATTCATGTAATTCATGATAAAAGGGAAGTCTATTTTTATGGTTAAAATTAATTATTGAATTGATTGATATTTCAAAATGAATCAAGAAATTATTGGTAGTTTCTTCCCTCAATCACACTTGTTTGTTGGTGAAGGTTTTGACATATGAACCAAGTCAGATTGACAGGAATCTTCACATATCATTAATTAACGAAAGAGGTACAGATTGCTAAAGAGTATGACAATGAATAAGAAAATGACAAACTAAGTCATTTGTGTAAAGGTAATGAGGAAAGGAGTTGTAAATCATTAATTGCATAAATTATTTTTTCTCTTAGTTAAATGCTAGGGGAGCTTTTTATTTTCTTGCCTTCATACCCTTTTCATAAAAAATAAAAAAGAGCAATCGACTGAAAAGAAGTGGATTGTTCTTCGTATCTTACGTATTTATTTGTTTTGATTTTTGGTCCAAGTAGCAATAATAATTTCATCTGTATTTTCATCATTCGGATTCGTTGAGTATCTAAAACTTAAGCTTGTATCAGATCCTAAACGGTCATATAAGGTGGGTCTATATAGTCTAGTTTTATTATCATTATAGGTACAAAAAAGCAGATACTGTTTTTACAATACCTACTTAATAGTTATCTCTTTATAATTATTCTCTTTTTTGTTTTTCTCTAATAAGAGTTTCAATAAATCTTTCTTTTTTCGTTAAATTAACTGGATTATCTACTGGGAGTATGGCTTGATGAAGAAAGAAATCCTTTTCATCAATTTCGGATACATCCTTCATTATAATGCTTTCAATTTCTTTTGAAAGAGCTAATTCTCTTCTCAACTTTTGATATGCTAAATCCTTTATTAAAATTGGTATGAAATGAAATTTATCGTTTTTAGCAATTATTTGTTTCAATAAATTAATGGTGTAGTCATTCTTTGCTTCCATAGTGTGCAATCGGCTTGTCAACCCGAAAAGCATAGTATTTTCTGAACCAGGTAATCCTTGATTATATAGATTTTCTCCTATTACAACTCTATACCAATACGGGTTTTGATTATTAATTCCAGTAATAATCCCAATGGTGATTTTATTCTGACTGTTCTCATTTTTCCATTTTGAAAAAATATTTAATCCATCTTCATTTTGAAAAACTAAACCAATATATGGGTAACTATCTATTACATTTGCAGGCGTAACAGATAGTCCCTTCCAAGAGGCTTTATCCCACAAAGGTATATAAATCACATTGCTTGTTTTAATGTTTTGATGTGTAACTTTTGAAAGGTCAAATTCCTCAATTGCTTCTTCTTTACCTATATTATTAAAATTAATTATTATATCTTCTTCCACACTCCTGTTAAAGATATCAGTTGTTCGCTGATTAACATACTCTTTTCCATTTTCCTTAAAAAAAGAAAAATCATTTGCATATGCTAAAAATGTATCTAATGTGCTTGAATGATTAAAACATCTAAATATTGTATTTCCTTCTTCAAATCCTGTTTTAAACTTCTGAAAATCTCTTTCCAAAGTAAGCATTTGAGTTATGAAGATTGCAACAATTGAATACATTTTTTCAAATACTGTTTCTCTATTCTCAAATTCAATCAAATCGTCAATCTTAGAGATTATTACTTTAACGATATTCTCACTTTGCTGAATATCAATATAAAAACTTTTTCCTTCACTTTCTAAAATTTCGATAGAAAATGATCCAAGCATGGGCATAATTTTGTCAACAACTGATGTAGCAAATATATTCTCTAACATAGCTAAAAGTGTTGCTCCGAATTCTTGTTTAATTCTTCCTCTCCCAGATTTTATAGTTACATTACAACCTATGATTTTGGTTCTAAGAGTAACTATTTCTGAAAGATCATCAGCGTTTAAATTCTTTTGAAAATCCCTTGAAGCTGGTTGATTAAACAAATTCTTCATAAATTCATCAACATCTTTATATGTTCCTAGTGCTTCTACATAATCTTCATCGTAATAACCAAGTTTATATTTGAGTGCTGCCGCTGATATATTAAGACTAAACTCGCTTAAATAATCAGGTAATGTATTCATTTTATTGGCAGTAACTATAGATAAATTTAGTAGATAAATTGCTAGAAGTCCATCATAATATGAATACATCTCTGACTCTTCTGCTTCATTAGTTTCGTAAGGATATAAATCTAAACCTTGAAGTTCTAATTCATTCATCTCAAGAGAATAATTTACCCTTCCTAACCCCAACTCTAATCTTTTCAATGATCTCATTGTTAAGAAAATCGCTGGTGTTGCTTTTCCTTTATCAAAGTATAGATTAAACGAATCCATAAAAGCCCTTATATAATAGCTTCTAGCACTCCACATTAGTCCAATTTTTTCGAATGTTACTCCTAATTTCATTAGAGTTTTAATTAAATCAATTTTTGACTCTTCTTGGTATAATTTAGACAGTGCTCTGCTATAGTACTTAATCGAAGTATATACCTCACTCTCTAAATAATCATCGCCTCTATTTATTAATAATTGGCTAGAAGATATGTTCTTTGACTGTTCACCTAATAAGTCAATCAACTTTTCAAACAATTCATCATAACGTGGGCTATCCTTTAAAATTGGCAACTCTAACACTTTTTTTAATTGAAATAAATCAATATCGTTGTTATATTCCATGTCTTCTAATATTTTTAGATACTCATCAACTACATCATCCCATAATTCATAATTTTGCATTCGCATCATTTGATAATCAAATCTAGCTAATCTTGCCCTTTTAGGATTTTCTTTATCTCGTATGAACATATCGAATGAATTCTTTAAAAGGTTGGTATGAGCATCCAGAGTATCGATTATCTTTTTACCTTGATTGTGATTTGAATGTAAAGAAATCCATAAAGTTGATAATTTTTTTAAAACCGTGTAATTATCGGTCTGCTCTTTATAAATTGCTTCGATTTCCAAATATTTTTCATAATACATATCACGATCTTCATACCACCAAAGCATGGTCCAGCAAAAATCATAGAGTGCATTTATATAATTTTGCGAATGTCCATACTTTTTAGCAAAACGAATATTGCGCTCCAATACTTCAACAGCAGTCAATTTATCTACTTCAAGTTCTCTTAGTATTTCAACTGACTCCTCTGATAATTTAATAATTCTCGCCGATTTAAGGTTTTCGATGTTTGAAAGTTCATCATTAATTTCCTTTAACCGTCTTTTACGTTCTATATCTCTTGTACCTTCTGTAACAACATCAAGTAAATCTTCTGACATATGAAAAGCTTTAATTGCTAGTATTTGGTTGTCACTTTTAAATGTATTTTCTAATAACCATGTTCTATCTAAAATTCTGACATCTATTTCGTACTCATTTCTGAGTTCATCTTCAGCAGCAGCTCTTTTTTTGTCAGACACAAATTGGTTAGTAATAAAGAAAATTTTTGTATAGCCTCTTCCATATTCGTGATTTGTGCCAACAATTTTCTGTACATCAGATTTAAATTTAGGTTTCCATTCTTTTTTTGCACTAATTGCAAAAGCCCATCTTTCAGTATGAGCTAAATCTCCATAACCATTTAGCCAATATTCAGCGAGAGTTTCAGAAACAGGAAAAGTTTCAGAATCAACCTTACTATCTCCACCCCCAGTTGGACCTGTTTGGGGTAGCAAATTAGGACAAATAGTCACCTCTATTATTTTTCGACAGTAATCTTCAAACTCTTTTTCTTTACTTTGGCTTGTTAGAGACTCTAAGTAATAAGAAAAATAGTCTACTGATAGTTTTCCTTTTTTCATAGTCTTTGAATCGGAAAATTGATTCGGATGTATTTTTTTGTAAAATTCTTTCTCACTCATATATTAATACACCTTCTAAGAAATTTGAATAATAATAGCACAAACGTTCCTGGTTAGTATAGCAGGTATTGTAAACGTGCTCAACTAGATATACCAAACTAAAAGTTGAAGTATTTTTCTATTTGTAATCAGGGAATGTTTATTAATAATTACTGAAGAACACGTATACCCAAATTCAAAGCCATATATTGAAGAAATTAAAGTTAAGTACAATAAAATTAGTTGTATGGATAGTTACAAGTTTAGATTAATATTATAAAGTGGGCAGATATTTTACAGGTAACTAATAATTCTGTGGGATGAATATCATTTAAATGACGTTTTAATTATAATAAATATTGGAGTTTTGAATTATACGTAACAGGTTGGTTTGATTAGGTGCAATTGCACTTTTTATATTTTTTAATACGTTTTATATAGTTTTGATAGTGTCTTAAAAACCTTGATATTACTGTATTTTTGTTTATATGCTATACGATTAAAACAGAGTATAAATTGTAGCTGCGAGATAAGGTGGTCATGCGCCTATTGATTCTGCGCTGTTCTATTTTACCTTCACCTGCATATTCTAAGCGTCCGAAAGTCTTGTCCGTGTTTGGAATCACATATTTTAGTTCCATTGTTCATTCCCTCTTTCTTTTATTTAATGAAGGTAGGTGTATCGGTAATGTATTCCTTTTTAGGAGTTTTTATAATAAACTCCTCTTTTAATATGATTTATCCCATTTCAGCCTCACTTGGATTAGCTGATATGTTTTCTTTGACTAATACAGAGATTCTAAAAGCCGTTATCAGTTTTTTAGTGTGCATTATTGTTACAATAATAAGTATTAATTATAGTCAAAAGAAAGTAGTTTATTAGAACAAATTTTTATTTATAGATTCTTTATCACTATAATAATTTAGCTAAAATCATACGAAGCCGAAAAAGAGCAAGCAGCTAGGTCCTGCACCCCTAAAGTTAGATTTTTGACCCAAACATTAGGGGTGTAGGACCTTACTTTATCTTATCTTTTATACCCAAATAAGTAAATGATCTCCAAATATACTCTAATGGTCCGAAGCGGAATTTGGATAACCATAGCTTACTAAGTATTATTTGTAATACAAAAATAACAATGGCAATTAAGATAGCTGACGTTAAGTGTAGTTTTCCGTAAACACCAAACGCAAATGGTCCAAATAAAAACGTACAAATAATGGATTGACCGATATAGTTTGTAAAGGCCATTCTCCCTGGGTATGCGAGCCATTGCAATACTTTCTTTCCATGTAACGTTTGATAAATGAAAAGTAGGCTAATGGCATAAAAAATGGTAAGAAGTGGTGAGCTCATATATTGAATCAATGGAGCGGCTGATGGATTGTCTAAAACGAAGGGAAGTATCCAACTCAGTGTTCCACCCAAAATCAAAGTGATGAGCCACGTAATGAAAAAGCCTTTTCGAAACTCTTGAAAACGATGAATCCATTTTTTCTTGGCAATCGCTGCCCCAAATAAGAACATAAGTAAGAAGGGCAGATTGGTGAATATATACAATAGGGGATTGCCTAAATAAAGGACGTAGAGCCCATTACGCATCGTATAAAAAATTCTCTCCATTAAATTTGCATCCAGTAATTCTTGAAAAGTCCCATTTTGATGGGCATCTATCGTAGCCTGCATAAGCTGACGATTTTCGTCTGATATTGTCATGGTCATTGTTGGATCAGTGGATAGGGCCCCCAGCGTTAAAAGCCCAAAAAGCAAGCAATATAAAGCAACACTGATGAGTAGCATAGTATTTGGCTTTAACTTATGCATTAGAAGCAGTAACAATCCTAAAATCGCGTAGTCTGTTAAAATATCACCAAACCAAATGAAATATGCGTGGATACAGCCAAAGATAAATAAGGCAATAAGGCGTCGACAATATATGCTCCAGAAATTTAATTGCTTTACAGCGGCTCTATCGTGCATGATGACCATTCCAAAGCCAAATAGCATGGAAAAAAGCATCACAAACTTACCATCGACAAACATAGCAAGCATCACCTTGACTAAATAATCTGCTTGGTTCCAAAAAGATGTCCATTCATTGTTAAAGCTTGGATCTTCCTGCATGTAAACTGGGTAAAGGAACCAAATAATATTCGCAAGCATGATTCCTAGTAAGGCGAAACCTCTTAAAATATCAAGTGCTTCTATCCGCTCTTTGGCAGAAATAGGAGATAGCTTTTCTATCATTTCCATCCATCCTTTTGTTGTAATTTGACGTTTCTATTTTTGACTTTAAATCCTATTTATCAGGATTTTATAAGGAAGCAGAAATATTTAGGAATTAAGCATAAAATAGATATTGGAAAAAATTCTGATTAATTGTGCTAGAACGAAATCTATTAGAATCGATCCAAGCATTATCAGAATTAAAGATGGTCTTGATAAAAGGACATTTAATAAAAAAACCTACTTTTTTACTATCACTATCAAAGAGAATTTCCTAGTTAGCTATTACTATAAGACTTAGGCAATTATTGCTAATATGCAAAAAATATTGCTATAATGGGTGTAGATAGATACATAGTAAGAGAGGCGAGAACATGGATAAAGCTAAACTATTTTTAATGGCAGCAGCTCCAGCGGCTTTAATTGTGCCAATGGAAATACAAGCGGCTGAAGCAAGTATTGTTAAAATTATTGGAAATAATATTGAAGGGGCTGAAATAACGGCCGATACTTCCTTCGTTCCAAAAGATAAAGAAATTGTTTCCTATCAATGGTTTTCTGTTGAGGGAGAAAACCAAACACCAATCAATGTGGTGGATAATAAGATATCGATACCAGCAGGTTTAGCTGATAAAGCGATTATTGTGAAGGTGACGACAAAAGATGGAACTGAGTATTTAAGTGACAAAATGTTCGTCCATGCTACCTTACAAGCAACTGGAGAAAAATATGTAAATGGTAAGGTCTATCCAGAGATTAATACTCTAAATCCTAAGCCTGTAATGAAGAGCTACCAATGGTATTTCTTTGACAATGGTAAGAAAACACCTATTAAAGCTGCAACAAATATTGAGCTTACCGTTCCAGTTGAAGCAGCAGGGAAACAGTTGGTTGTAGAGGCAAAATCAGAGGAAGGAAAAAACTATACAAGTAACCCAATCTCAATCGATGCGCTGCAGTTAAAGTTAGATCCTGATCCCACTATTACGCCATTAAAAATTATTGGTTATTCACCAGAAAAATTTGTATTACCTGGAGATACATTATCCGTTGTTAAGCCAACTGTTAAAGATGATACGAGAGATTTAAAAGCAGATCAGGTTTCGTATGCTTACCAATGGATGCATAAAATGGGTGACTCCTATTCCTATATTTCTGGGGCGACAGGGGCTACCTATAAAATTCCTGCAGATGCATTAGAAAATCAAATTAATAAAATTGTAGTTCGTGTGATAGTAACAGTTGGTACAACAGAAACAGGTCCTAGTTACTCCGAGGTGGTAGAGGTAGCTAATAACCCAGCTGAAGGATTAGTAAAATCTATTGATGACTTATTAGGGAATTCAAATAAGGCTATCGTCTATAAATCTTTAGGCTTTGAACAATTCGGTAATGAGCTAACAAGCCTAACAAGTAAATATTCAGCATTAACAGCAGCAGCTAAAGCAAACGTAACCAACTATGATATTTTAAAGCGTGCTATAGAGGATTATAAAGTGGTGAAGTCTATAAAAGATCAAATACTCGAGGCACAAAAATTAGTGGATGGTACGGCTAAAATCCAAAAGTTTAAAGCGCTAGATGCAGAATATGGAAAGTTAGATTTACTGCAAAGAAGTATTGATACGAGCATTTATCCTGACATTCAGACTGGCCTAGGAAGTGCATCACAGAATACAGACATTGCAGAGGTAATAGAGATTAATAAATCAATCTTAGGGCTTTTAGATTTATCAACAGCAGGATCTTCCTATGCATTGGTAACATACAAGGATTCACTTTCTCATTTACAGGAGAACATTAAGGCGATAGAGGATCGTATTGCCAAGCTTTCCAGTGAATATAAATCGACCGTTCAAAATCTGGATATTTTAAATACAGCAAAGGCAGATATTAAAAAAGTACAGGCCTTTTTAGATAAAGCTAATAAAATAGATGTCAATACTACTGCCAAGAAACAGGTCGCTGCAGCAAAAAGCATTCACACAGCCTATGAAAAGCTTAATGTGAAACAGCAAAGCCTAGTACCTAGTAGCCTTTTTGATACGGGTAGTAATCTTGCCATAGCAGAAACGGCTGAGGAAAAAGATGTTATCTATGTTCAAAGTGTGATAGATAAGTATATTACATTAGGGTCTATTACTGAGTATAAAGGAATCGATTCGATAGATGATATCAAGGAAATCAATAAAGCTCTTACAATGTATAAAACGTTGACGAAGGATAATGCCAAAAAGGTAACGGGTTATACAGAGCTTTTACAATTGCAGAAGGATATAAAAGCTGCAGATAATGTGACGGCACAAATTGAAAAATATAAGCAATTGTTGGATACAGTAGGTGTCAATGATTCAAAATTAAATTCGACGTATATCAGTACATTGAATGCACTCAATAAATTAACGACGCTGCAAAAATCCTTAGTGAAAAATAGTGATAAATTAATCTCACCTTTACCATCTGAGCAACCACCTGGTGATAAACCATTGCCTGAAACAGAGGTGAAGGCAAAGGAATTGGGAACTGCTTTTGTTGCTAAAATTAATCTTGTTATTGCGGTACCAAACAGTAGTTTTACAATCTATGCCCAAGACATAGAAAAATTAGTGAATGAGTATAAAAGCGGGCTTACATCAGCTGCGCGTAAATATGTGACAAATTATAATGAATTAAAAGCGGCGGAAAAAGATGTGAAAGCGGTGCAGTCATTTATAAAGAAAGCTGAAACGGTAGCAATGGAAGCTGATTTGAAAAAGCGCTATGCAAAAATTCAAGGTGTCCAAAAGGCTTATTTAAGCTTATCCGCCAATCAGCAAAAGCTTGCTGGTGCAGATGAAACCTATAAAAATTTAATTGCTTCTTTAACAAATGATGCAATATATACAGATTTGACTGAATTAGATCAAGAGATTGCTATGCTTGCTGATGGTAATGCAGGTATAGAGGATATTAAAAAGCTGGAAGGGAAGTATAAAAACCTTTCAGCAGCAGAACAAAAGAAAGTTATCAATTATACAATCTTAAAACAAGCAATGGCAGATGTTAAAAAGGTGGAAGCTTTCATTACTCAATATAATAGAATGAATGAAAATCCTGCAAAAAATATTCCAAATGTGATAAAAGCCTTTAATGCACTGACAGCACAGCAAGCAAATCTCGTTCCAAGTCAGATGCGGGATGATATCATTAAAGAAGAAAAACAACAGCGTGAATCAAATGATTTAGCATTGGACTTAGTAAGTAAGATTGATAATTTAGTGACCTCTGGCGAGTATATAGCCAATTTAAAGAACGAAGTTGGTAATTTACGTAGTGAATATGAAAAACTATCAACAGTACAAAAAAGCTTAGTGAAAAATAATTCAAAGCTGACAAAAGCGGAAAATGATTTAGCAAAGGTCGCTGAAGTTCGTGCATTAGAGGAAGCTATTTTAAACGCCGATGACAAACAGGTTGCAAGAAAGGCTTGGCAAAATTCCTTTAATAAACTCTCTAATCAGTTAGAGAAATTATATCTAATAGAGTACCCTACGAGAATCGAATAATTATACAAATATATAAAACCGTTATTTTGAAAAAGAAACATCAAAATAACGGTTTTCATATGGTTAACTACTATCTCTTAGATTAGTTACGCTAACATTGTCAGTAGAAATTACTTTTAATTTTTTAAAGTATGTGAATAAATAACACCCTATAATTACAATTAATCCTCCAATACCTTGTAGCCATGTCAATTGTTCACCTAAAAACAAAAACGCTAGGATGGCGGTGAAAATTGGATTGAAATTCAAGTAAATACCAGCTGCTGTGTTACCTAATTTTTGTATGCCAATATTCCAAAGGACAAGGCAAACAACTGTAGAGATAACACCTGTATATAAAATTGATAAAATAAAAGAATAATTGATGTTATAAATATGAAAATCAAAGATATTCATGGGTAGAAGAATAATAAGTCCAAATAAACCTGAATATAAGGTACACATTAGAGGTGACGTGGTTTTCATAGCCCAAAAGCTGCATACGGAGTATATTCCCCAAACACCTACAGCTAGTACCATCTGTAAATCCCCAATATTATAATCAACTGAAAATAGTAGATGGATCTTTCCTTTGGACAGAACGATCAGGACTCCTAAAAGTGAAATAATCATAGATAAAACTTGTCGTATATTGATTTTTTCTTTTAAAAATAAATATGAAAAAATAGAAATCGAAATAGTATTTAAGGCTGAAATTAACCCAACATTTGTTGAGGAAGTTTGTTCTAATGCCGAAAATTGAAGAAGGTTAAATAAAGCAACACCTGAGATTCCCATCAAAATTAATGGTAAAACTGCATGTGAGGAAGGGATTATTTTTTTGTCCTTCCACCAAACCATAGGCAGTAGGACAGCAATAGCAATGATCCACCTTAAGCTTGTCAATGTCAGCGGTGAAGCATGATCTACAAGAGATTTGCCAACTACAAAATTTCCTCCCCATAGCAAGCTTGTTAATAGTAATAATAACACATAAAACTTTGACATATCATTTAACTCCTTTTTCACTCTTACGTTGAAAAATAGAAGCCATTGTGCACAATGACATTTCCTATATAGATTTGTTAATTATTATATTGTTTTTGTTTATTTTAAGGAATACTATTTTGTATAATTAGAAAAAAACGAAATAAAGGAAAGTTAAATGTATATTTGATAAAATAAAATTAATTTAAAGGGTGTTCTTAAGCTTGTTTTTAGAATAATCATAAAAGGAGAATTTAAGTGGAATCATTTGTAAGCAAAATTTTAGATGTAATCGATATACAAATTTTAGATATTTTACAAAAGGAATCTCAAATAAGTAATGCCGAACTTGCAAGACGTGTTAATTTATCCCCGCCAGCGACACACACAAGAATTAAACGCTTAGAGAGTGAGGGGTTTATTAATAGACAAGTGGCGATCTTAAATCAAGAGAAGCTTGGATTTGATTTACTGTGTTATGTTTTTATCAGTACAAATATCCATCAAGCCGAACAATTAGATATTTTAGAAAATGCTTTAGAGGCAATGTCGGAAGTATTAGAATGCCATTGTTTAACAGGGGAATACGATTACCTGCTTAAGGTAGTGATAAGAGACAGAAAGGAGCTGGATGGCTTTATAAGAAAGTTAAATAAGCTTGGTATATCAAGAATTCAAACTAACTTATCGTTAAGAGAAATAAAAATTTCTACAGTTTTGCCTATAACTAACGTAGAGTTTGGAAAGTAGCTAAAGGAAGATCTATTTTTTAAAAAGTAGTTTACAGTAATAGTAACGGTAGAACATGTAAAAGCTTATCTACCGTTACTATTTTAATGTTATTTTGTTATTCTTCAGCTGCAATTGACCGTAATGCTCCATTTGAATACACAAAGGATTTTCCGTTGATAGAGAAGGGTTGCGTTAAATCAAGACCTACACCTTCCGCAAACTTCGGAAAATTTTGAGCAAATTCAGGTGTATTCATACTTTCAACTGAGCTTTTACCATCAGCGAGACGAACTAAACTCATAAAAATGCTAACTAGTTTATTCGCTTCTTGACGTTCCTGCTGAGAATAAGATTTATGGATACGCAGTGATTCCAATTGTTCTGGTGTTAATGGTGTGCCAGCAGGAGTATCAGGGTGAACAAATATCTGGGGACTAAAATTGGAATTAAAGCCCCCACCTGTTAGAGGTGTTCCATTAAGCGGCTTACCATTAACAGTGCCGATATGATAGTAGACACCTTTTGAAATAGTAATAGAATTTGTTTGGGTATTGACTAATTGAGTGGGTGTTGTGCCCTGGAAAATCGCATTACTGGATTGCACAAATTCAGCATGCTTTTTTCTGGAAAGCTCAATCTCTGTCTCCTTGGAATCTACATCTTGACTCTTGATTTCAAACGGGGTGGCATTTTGATTCATTTGAAATGAGGAAACAGCTCCTAAATTTGCATATGGATTTAGTGTAATTTTCATCTATCATTCCTCCTTTGTATTTACGGTTTCTATCGGTATGAGTTTATCTTTTTAAACAATTGTTTTGATATATAGAATGGAGTTTACCAGTTTTGTATTTGCAGACAGACCCTATCAATTGCAAATTTACTTACAGTCTTGTGAATTAATAGTGTTTAACATTAAAAGAAAAATTGACGTATTTAGCAGAATAAACACATAATCTATTATTTTTTAGGAATTTTTAGAAAATATTGTTGAATATATGTAAAAAGATAGTATAATGAAAATGTAGTTACAATATTGGTTATAAATTCCATAAAGGATATAAATAACATATAAATAGGTGTAACTATAAAACATATGAAATGAGGAGATTTTATGATTAACATGATTCAATATTTGGAAAAAAATCCGTCGTTAGTATCTTTGTTAAAAGAAAAAAAGGCTTCTCTTGTTGGTGTTACAGAACTTGAACAGAAGGCAATTTTAGACTCTTTTGATGAAGAGTTGTGTATAGAAAATCGTTTGTGGAACTAAGATCAACTAATTCTAGATGGTTTTGGCTTACTATAGGTATATATGTAATAATAGGAATCTATTTATTATTTACATCTTATAGTAAGCCCTTTTTAAATATTGAAATTGTAGAAAAAGGCGGAAATTGGATAGTAACAAATCCATACTACAAGGATTGGGCTAATAAGTATCAAATAGAGCCTGGAGATATTATATTAGAAGTTGATGAGAAAGATATAAGAAATATTTCTAATGTAAAGTATGAATTCGTAATACGTGCAGCAAATAAATTAACTTTAGAGAAACCTAATGGTGATATAGTACATGTAAAAATAAAACCATTCGATATTCCTCAACAATTTTATTATGTATTTGTTGTACCAACTATATATTACTTCCTATCACTAATACTTTCCGTATATTTGTATCTTAAACAGAAAAATACACCATTATTAAATCTATTAATTTTATTTATACTAACAGTTTCATTAGCATATGTAAGTATAGGAGCTTCTGGAATATTAAACAATGTAGGGATAATTGTAAATCGTAGTAGTATGCTTCTATGTCCTGTACTTTTAATACATTTTTTAAGGCTTTACTTTGATTTTTTAAATATAAAATGGTTGTTTATAAATAACATAAAGATACTATATGTACTCCCTCTAACGGTAGTATTTTTAAGCATTTATGGTATTGCAGATAGATCTACTCATGTTGCGCTTTCAAATATAATCTTAGGGATATTTTTCTTACTACTTATCATAATTCTTGGGATTATGATTTCAGGGAATTTTAAATATAAAATACCGCAATTAAAAATTTTATTGAGCAGTATAATCATTCCGTTTATGCCTTTTCTGTTTCTATACGCGTTACCAGAAGTTATCTTTCATAAACAAATACTTTCGGCAGATATTTGTTCTCTTTTTTTAGTATTGATACCTTACAGTTTTATTTGTACACAGCTCACTGAACGTCTATTTGATATGGAATACTTTATTTCACGCTTACGTCATTATTTTAATTTTTCCTTTGCCTTTACGATTTGGCTAATGATTGGTCTTTATTGGATTACTGATTTATCGATTTCAAGAATGACAGAAATCTTCTTTTTTACTTTTTTATCGTTAATCGCTCTTTTTTATATAAAAGAGAAAATCGATTATCGCAAGCGAAAAATCCTGTTTTCCACAAAGGGAGATTATATCCATCGATTGTATACGACTGTTGATAGTATCGGTAGAGTCGTGAAAATTGAGGATTTACTAGAAAGATTTGTTCAGGAAGTCTCCTTGCATCTGGAAATTCATCATGTTTATGTACTTACCTACGATTTTCACACACATGCTGTTACCTCAACGAGCAAATTAAAAGAATATACACAAAATCAAGTGGATGAGGTATTAATTGAGCAGCTACGGTTAGGGGATATTAAGAAAACGGCTCATTTTTACATTGCCTTTATTCATCAAGATGCTAACTTTAAGCGAATTCTAGTTGTCGATCATAATCAATCAATTTATCTAAAAGAAGAGGAATTACTATGGTTAGAGCTAGTGCTTCTGTATTTAAATAATTTTATTGAAAATACGAAAATGGTTGAGGGTTTATTAGAACAGTTAAAGCATATGAAAGCGGCGGATAAAAGCCAGCTGCCATGGCTCAATAAATTACTTTGGCTGCGATTTGAGGAAGAAAAATATCAATTGGCACAAGAGTTACACGATACAAACCTACAAGAACAGCTACATATCGCAAGGGAAATGGATGTGCTTGTCCATACAAAGAATACGGTAGATATTCAAACCAAGCTTTCGAAGATTCATGAACATATGCTAGCTACCTTGAATGATTTAAGAGGCTATTGTGAAAATTTAAAGCCTCCTTTAATAGATACATTAGGTTTAAATGCTGCCCTTGAGAAGCTTATTCAAAAAATTCATAAACGTGCTGAATTTGTTCTAATTTACACCATTGATCGTCTTTATTTGGAGGATGAACGTTTGAACTTAATGATCTATCGTCTTTTCCAAGAGCTATTGAATAATGCCTTGAAACATTCGTATGCTGATACTGTTGAAATTAACCTATTTGAAACAGAAAATGGATTTGAGATCAATTATTCTGATAATGGTGTTGGCTGTAAGATGGATGATATTATTCTTGCTGATTCCATGGGGATAAGGGGGATGCAGGAACGAGTACAGGCTTTTAATGGTCAGTTCTCAATTATTACGAATTTAGGGGAAGGTATGTCCATTCGAATCATGGTGAATGAAGGGAATACATCCACTTCTTATGGCTACGATCTCTATAATAAAAGGCAAGCTTATATAGGATAATCTATGAATAGAAAGCAAAACATGAACCATTTTCATACCTTCTAATCTTTTTGTATTGTGCAGAATTCACAGCGCAAGTAAAGATTAGGAGGTTTTTACTTTGAAATTGACAAGTTTTATGTTTATTTAGAAGAAGAAAGGAGATGTTTAGTCTTGGAAAAAGAAGAAATGATACTAAACTTTACCTCACAACAAAATAATTTAAGGGAGCGTATTTCTCTACAAAATAATTTCTTAGAGAATCAAATTAGCCTTGTAGCTGGCGTAGATATTGCCTATTGGCATAAAAATAATAAGGAATATGGAGTCTGCTGTATACAAGTTTTTGATTTTAGTTCAAAAAAATTGATAGAGCAAGTTGCATACATAAATGAAATTACCATTCCTTATATTTCTGGGTTCTTGGCATTTCGAGAATTGCCTCTTATTTTAGAAGCTGTCAAAAAGCTGAAAACTCATCCAAGCCTGTATATGTTTGATGGCAATGGTTATTTACATAAGCGTCATATGGGAATTGCCACACATGCTTCCTTCTACTTACAGAAACCGACAATTGGCGTAGCGAAGACATACTACAAAATTGAAAATATAGATTTCACGATGCCTGACAATATTGGGGGAGCGTTTACTAATATCGAAATTGATGGAGAGGTATATGGGCGTGCGCTTAGAAGTAGAAAGGATGTTAAGCCTATATTTGTGTCGAGTGGAAACTGGATTGATTTAGACACAGCCACAAACATAACAATGCATTTTATTGATAAAGATAGCCGTCTACCAATCCCTGTAAGATATGCAGATTTAGCCACTCATCAGGCAAGGAAATTGCATCAAGATGATGTGTGAACATGTCGATATATATGAGAGATGAATTAATCTTTTTAGAGTGAGGGGAATCTTAATTGAATACTCAAGCGAATAATTTATGGAAATGTATCATTGAAAAAAAGGGCAAGGATGCATTGAATCTTCAGTCTGGTGCGACAGCTGAAGAATTTCAGCTAATTGAAAATACCTTAGGTGTTACACTTCCACAGGAGATGAAAAGTTTTTATGGCATTTATAATGGACAAGTATGGAATTTGGGAATAGAGCCTTTTGTTAGAAATTTAACACTTTCTCCTATTTCAGAAATTATTGAAAATTGGATGTTCCTACAGGAGGAATTTGACCCAGACGATCTGCTTCCAAATATAGAGTACAGTGTTGAGGTTAAACCAATGCTTTGGCATAAAAAATGGATACCTATTGCTGAAAATGGTGGGGGCGATTATCTTTGTCTTGATACTGATCCAACGGAAGAAGGTGTGGTGGGACAGGTGTTGTATTTTTGGCATGATTGGGGAAACCGAACAACTGTTGCAAAGAGCCTTTTTGATTTTCTAGAAAAATGTTTAAACGAAGAAAATGATTCGAATTTTGATTAGGGAGGTAAACGACTATGATTAAGTTGACAATGGAAAAATTAAAGATTCAGTTAGACCAAATATTTTCGTCCTTTTTAAATCCCCCAGCCTCGGAGGAAGAGATACAGAAGGTTGAAAAGGAGATGGTTATAAAATTTCCTGATGATATAAGAGAGCTCTATCTAATGCATAATGGAGAGAAGGAAGACGGACCCGGTTTGTTTTTTGGATTGCCGTTTTTACCATTAAATGATGTTTTGCAGGAATGGCATGTGTGGGAGCAGTTAGAAGAGGAGTTTGCAATGGAGGGGAGTTCTTATTCAGTCCCAGCTGGATACATAAAAGAAAGGTATATTAATCGTTTTTGGATACCTATTAGTAAGGATTTTGGCGGTAATAATATTGGCATAGATGTCGATCCAGATCATAAAGGGCAAATAGGTCAGGTCATTAATTTTGGGCGTGATGAGGAAGTAAAATATGTTATTGCTACTCAATTATCAGATTTTCTAGAATTTATCGCTGAAACCATTTTACAGGGAAATTATCAAATTGAACAAGAGGAAGACTATCTCTACTGGAATTATAAAAACAGCACCCATTTTTTAGATGCACTGAAAAGCCTTGAATTGCCTGTTCTGAACCCTGTATCTCCTATATCTAAAGAGGATACATCCAAATGGATGCAGGACTTAGATGCTCAATGGAAAGAAATAATACAAGAGGATTTCTCCAATCCAGAAGATTTTATCAAAAGAAAGAAATTGTATTTAATAGGGAAAAATCTCACGCAGATTAAACCGTTACAATTTTGTACAGAAGTAAGAGAATTAATTTTAACCAACAATCAATTGACTGATATAACCCCTTTAAATAACATGCTTTCTCTAAAGAAACTCTATTTAATTAAGAATCCATTAAGTGATTTAACGCCATTAGCAAATCTAGAGCATTTGCAAGAATTAAATTTTAATTATACAAAGATTTTCGATATAACCCCATTAGGCAGAATGCCACGATTAAAAAATCTGGAAATGGATCAAACAGATGTTAAAGATTTATCAATCCTCCAACAATGCCAGGCACTTGAATCCTTATCCGTATCAATCGTAAATAAAGAACAATTAAAACAAATTGCTCAAATCAGCACTTTAAAACAATTAAACATTCATCAGTTGAAAAATATTGAAGAGGAAGATTTATTGCAGTTAAGGCACCTAAATAATTTGCAAGCAATAACAATTGAAAATTGTTATTTGAAAAGTCTAGATTGTCTTTCATCTAATCATCAATTGCGAGAAATCATTTTAAAGAATACAGTACTTGAGGATGGAACAGCAATTGGAGTATTGAAAAATTTAAAAAGCTTAAAATTAGATGGGTCAACAATAGAGAATCTTAAGGTTATTGCAAAATCTTCCTCACTTAAAAAAATTACAGGATCATTCGAGGAATTTTATTACTTAAAAGACCTATTTCATCAAGCGATTGATTTTTCTACTATTATTGGTGGAATGACAGCTGAGAAGCAGAAAGTATGGCATCAGTATTTAGACACTCATAAGGTCTAAGTATAGATAGAGATCATAAAAATATTATTTTGTATTTTGAAATAGGAGAAAATACACTTTTTAGAAATATTCCGTAAAACGAAGGAAATTCCAAAATTATGACCGATATAATTGAATAGATGGATAGAGGAGGTAAAAAAATTGAATAAAAAATTATTTTTCACAGTAGCCGCTATTCCAGCAGCTCTTATTGTACCAACAGTGGCAGGTGCAGTGGAAGCAACACCAACAGTGACAGTGTTAGGACAAAATATGGTAAATGGTGTGTTAAAGGCTTCTATTGAGAATTTACCAGCGAATTCAATTGTGAAAGGTTACCAATGGTATTATGTTGAAAATGATAATACAAATAAACCAATCTCTGGTGCAACTGCTGCATCCTTTACAGTACCAGTAGAGGCAGCCGGAAAAACATTATTTGTAGAAGCTATTACAACGAACGATAGTAAATATAAAAGTGCACCACTAACAATAAATACGCTTCAGCTGGCAATTGCAAAGCCTACATTTGCAGTGTCTTCTAAATATGTTGTTCCTGGGGAAGTGTTAAAGGCTACAGCCGAAGTGACGGATGGTGCAGGTGCCAAATTACAAAGTAGTCAAATTACATATAGCTATCAATGGTTTTATAAAGTTGGTGAGTCCTTCACTATCATTGACGGGGCTACTAGCGGCACATATACAATTCCGAAAGATGCCTTAGATAAAAACATGCAAGACATTATGGTTAAGGTAAGAGCAAAAGTTGGTCCCGCGATTGTAGAATCAGATTTTTCTGATGTCATTACAGTATCGAATGAACCGACAAATTCAATGATTAGTGAAATTAAAACATTGCTTAAAAACGACCATCAATACAATATTTCAAGCCTAGAGTTATTTAAGGGAGAAGTAACAGCGATGGACGCTAGGTATCAGGCATTAACAGCTCCTGCGAAGGCAAATGTGACAAATTACGATGTTTTAAAGAGAGCTGTTGCTGATATAGAATTAATGAGTAAACTTGCTGAGAAAGTAGATAAAGTAAAAGAAGTTACTGAGAAGGATTTGCCGAAGTATTTAAAAGAGATCGAGGAGTCTTACGATAAGCTGGATTTACTACAACGAAGCTTGGATGTTAATGATGGTTTATATGCTAGCATTAAAAGCCTTCTAAAAGATCCATCTGATATCGAGCAAATTAATGAGGTAAGAAGATTAAATCAAGTCATTGTAGGCTTATTAAAATACGAAAATTCCTTTGTTAAATATGTCCCTGCAAGTAAAGAAGCTTTACAAACAGCTGTAGAGGCAATCGAAAAGGATATAGCTAAACTAAAGCAAAATTACCGTTCTACAGTGCAAAATCAAGCTATTTTAAATGATGCGAAGGCAGATATAAAAAAGGTTGAGCAATTTATCAAATCATTTGAGAAATTATCACCAAATAATACGCCCAACAAGCAGGTAACAGTTGCGAAATCCATTCGATCTGCCTATGAAAAGCTGACATTTAAACAATTGCAATTAGTGCCAACCAAGTATGTGGAAATTTTACTTGAAGCTGAGGACGCTGAAGATAGTCAAATCCAAAAGCTAAATAACGATATAGCTGGTTATATATATGGTGCTATCGATAGCTATCCGATTGATCCTTCTGTCCATTCTTGGCAGAGTCATGTTAATAATGTAAATCGTATTATTAATGAATATAAGGGCTTGACGAAAAATTCTGCTGCTAAAATTACTGGGTATGAAGATATCCTAATCCTCCAGAAGGACTTTAAGGCAGCTGAAAAAGTGATTAAGGATATGGATACTTATAAAAAACTTAGTCAAACTACTGGTGTAGCGGAAAGTAAACTAAACTCAAATTATACTAGTATATTGAAAGCTTATAATAAATTAACGAGTCTTCAACAATCACTTGTATATAATGCTGATGATTTTTTATTGAATACACCTAAGGTTACAGTTGACACAGGTGGCAAGGAACCTTCTGATAAGGCTGCAGCCGAAGCATTAAAGGGTGATATTGCGAAGCTTGCTGATGTTTCAAAATATACATTTACACAATTCGAAACAGCTGTAAATGCTGCAACAGCAACCTATAAAAATCTTTCTTCTACTGCACGAAAATATGTAACTAACTATTATTTATTAACAGCCGCTAGTAAGGATTTGTCAGGTGTTAAATCCTTCCATAAAAAGGTGCAAACAGCTAGAGAGGAAACGGATGTTACCAAGCAGGCTAAAAAAATCCAAACAGTTGAAACGGCATATGCAAAGCTGCCTGCAAATCAGCAGCACTTAGCAAAGCAACAATATGATGATTTACTGAATAAACGTTTACCAGATGGCAATGCACCTGATATCTCGAAGCTAAATAGTGAAATTGCAACAATTGTTACGAATGATATGTATACCGTTTCAATCGATAAAATTAATCAACTTTCAGCTCAATATAATAAGCTAAGTTCTAGTGATAAAAAGAGTATTACCAATGCCTCGATTTTAACCACTGCAGTTTCTGATGTGAAGAAAGTAGATTCCTTCATGAAGCAGTATGATAAATCATTTAATAGCAATCCAACAACTGTTATAAAAGCCTATGCGAAACTTACTGCGAAACAAATGAGTTTAGTTAGCCCTGTTGTTAGACAAGCTATTCTGGATAAAGAAAAGGGGCAGCAGCAATCGAATGACACGGCTTTAGATTTAATTGAAACGATTAATGGATTGCTTGAAAATGGCGAGTATATAGCTGATTTGGAGACGAAGGTAAAAGAAATCCGTACGCAATATGATGCCCTTAGTGCCTCGGAGAAAAAAGTTGTAAAAAATTATTCGAAGCTAACGCAGGCAGAGAGTGACTTGAAAAAGGTAGCGGAGATCCATGCGCTTTATGTTCCTGCTGGTGAAGGAAAAGAAGAAGCACGTAAAGCTTGGCAGACAGCCTATGGGAAGCTCTCGAAAAAACTAGAAATTCTGTATAAGAATTTGTATAGCAATGATGTGTAGGATCCCTTAATTCAATATTGTGTTAAACAAACCTCGAATATGCTTATTATTCGGGGTTTATTTGTAGAGAAAAAGCATATCCTTCAGCAGAATTTAAAGCTTTCAATTGTCTAGGCTATAATATATTCGCTATACTATTTACAGTTAATAAGAGGAGTGCTAAATGCATGGAGTAATTGATAGAGAAGGTAGGAGCTTATGATGTATAAAATAGGTGTTGTTGGACCAATTAAATCCGTGGAAAAAATTATCGAATTAGCACATGAAATTGAACAGGACATGGCGTTTATTCCATATATTTATGGTATCGCCACTGAAACGAAAGATATTGTAGAGAGTCATAATCAAGATGTGGATTTTTGGCTTTTTTCAGGATACATACCTTATAAAATTGCTAGTCAGACAAGCGTTTCACAGGATAAGCTGGCACATATTATTTTTTCGGAGGCAGCTATCTATAAAGGCTTTTTAGAGCAGTCCTATAAAAGAAAAAAATTTATCGAAAATGTCAGTATTGATATTATTCCATCTCCTGCACAAATGACCTCAGAAGGATTAGCGGAGATTGAACAAAATGTGAGAAATATGTATCTTAAGGAATTTGATGTCGCCATTGATCCGAAGGAATTATTTGATTTCCATTTTGAGCTCTGGCAAGAAGGAAAAATTGATTTTGCCATCACTTGTTATCCGTCAGTAGATGAGCAGTTAAGAAAGATGGGGGTTCCGTCGTATTGGGTTTCTCCTACAAAAACAGAAATTTACCATACTGTACAGTTGTTTACAGAAAAAATTAAAACCTCGTATTATAAAGAAACACAAATCGGTGCTGTTATGCTTGAAATAAAGGATTTCGATTCTTTGAAGGAGCGAATGAAGCAGGGCTATCGAATTCAATATTTAGAATTACGCATAAAAGAAAATTTATTGCAATTATGCGAACGAATTGATGGCTCCTTAGTAGAGGAGGGAAATGGTAGATATACAATTTTTAGTACTAGGGGAGCTATTGAAGGTCAAATTCAGTTCATCACAGAGAAAATGTATCAGCTGTCCATTGAAATGGAGGGGAAGGTCGCGGCAGGAATCGGCTTTGCGCAGACTGTATTTAATGCAGAATTACATGCACATAGAGGTTTACGTCAAACCAAAGCAAATGAATCCATTGATATGATTATGATACAGGATGATGGTACTATTATTGAATCCGTTGGAAATATAGAAGAGCTGTCTTATTCCTATCGAGCAGAAGATCCCGCTATAATTGAGAAATTGAAAAGTGGTAGTATTAGCATCAAAACCTATACCAAAATACTGGCTTTAGTTCAAAAAATGCGTTGGAAGCATTTTACGACAAAGGATTTAGCGACACAGCTTCAAATGAGTGAACGAAATGCTCAGCGTATTGTTGCTGATTTATGTAGTGTAGGCTTAGCAAAGGTAGCAGGAGAGGAGCTACAGCATACTCGAGGTAGGCCCATCAAAATGTATCAGCTTATTATGCACCGTTCTACGTATTAATCTAAAGAAATATCCCAAACCATTTACGGTTTAGGGATATTTTTTTCGTTAGATAAATATTTAAGGATTCAAGCGTGTTTTTTAGATGTCTTATATCCTTTTTTATGTTTTATCTAGTAGGAATTTTCAAAAAAATATTGTCATTTTATAAAAATTTGATTATTATACGAATATATAACGAAAATGTCGTTATTTAAGGGGTTTTGATTTTATTAGATAGGGAGAGATGGATCAGTCAATGGTGGTAGGCTGCAAAGAAAAGCGAAAGGATACAATGAAGATTTAGGCGATCATCATTTTGCACGACTATTGCAGCATTTTAGCTACAAGAGATATGGGAGGGAATGTTATGACAATGAATATGGTAACAAAAAAGTCCAGAAATTTAATACTTGCACTTTTATTTTTAGGATGGTCGTTAGGAAATTTAGATCGGTACATTATGAATTATGCGGTTGTTTCCATTACAGGTGATTTAAGCCTAGATGCTTCTTCTACAGGAATCATTTTAAGCGCTTTCTTTTTAGGATATGCTATTATGCAAATTCCTGGTGGATGGCTTGCTGATAAATTTGGCGCCAAGCGAGTTTTATTAATGGCTGTTATTATGTGGTCAATCTTCACAGGCTTGACAGCTGTTGCATGGTCATTAACAGCAATGATTGTTATTCGCTTTTTATTTGGTATAGGAGAAGGGGGCTTCCAGCCAGCAAGCTCTAAAATTATTGCAACAATTTTTCCGAAGGAGGAAAGAGGTAGAGCTATGTCCATTATGCTTACCTCTGGGGGAATTGTATCACTGATTGTACCATTATTAGCTGCTTATCTATTAGGAACAATTGGCTGGCGCATGATGTTCATCATTATCGGGGCGATCGGGGCCATTATTGCCTTCCTCTATTGGAAATATATCAAGCTTCCGCAAGAACAAGCAGTTAATAATGAGAGCGTTTCAACAAAAGTGAACTTGAAGGAATTATTTAAGACACCACTTATGTGGAATTTAATTATTGCTTATTTTTGTATCTATGCGGTGAACTGGGGATTAGTTTCTTGGATCCCGACCTATTTACAAAAAAATCGAGGTCTTGATTTAATGTCCATTGGCTGGGCGCAGACAATCCCTGCCATCACAACAATTATAGGTGTTTATGGTAGTGGCTTTATCATTGATAAGTTACCACGTGGAATGGACAAAATTTTAGGTTCAATTTCATGTGCGATCATCGGTATTTTATTGTATTTAATGTTTACAGCAAAATCTGTAACACTATTTATTGGCTATCAAACGGTGGTTTCTTTATTTATTGCCTTTGTTATTACCTTACTCCCAGCCATCGTGCTAAAGAAATTGCCATCATCCATTACAGGATCAGCAATGGGCGTTGCTAATACAGGTGGGCAGTTAGCAGGATTTGTAACACCAATGGCAATTGGCTTTATGGTAGATGCCTTTAACGGGTCCTTTGATGCAGCCTTTTGGATGTTAATTGGGTTTGCGGCAATCTGTATTATTTCACTGTTAACGTTAAATGATCAAAAAGGGAATCTTTTGAATTCTATTCATAATTGATTGCAATTTTCTAAGGAGGTAAAAAAAGATGAGTTTACAAGAAAAAATTTCTTTATTAGTTGAATCAAAAAAAGAGGCTAGCATTCAATTAAGTGATGCCATTTGGGCGTTACCTGAGCTTCATTTTCAAGAAAAAAAATCAGTACAATATATGAAAAGAGCCTTAGAGAAAGAGGGCTTTGCAACAGAAATGGGGGTAGCGGGTCTTGAAACAGCGCTAGTGGCAACATATGGTTCAGGAAAACCTGTTATTGCTTTTCTCGGTGAATATGACGCTCTTCCAGGGCTAAGTCAAAAAGGTGGTGCCACTTCTTATGAGCCATTAGAAGACGGTGGCAGTGGTCATGGGTGTGGTCATAATTTATTGGGAACAGGTGCATTTGCTGCGGCTGTGGCAGTGAAAGATTACTTAGAGCAACATAATCAATCAGCGACGATTCGTTTTTATGGCTGTCCTGCTGAGGAAAACGGTTCAGGTAAGGCTTATATGGCGAAGGCAGGTCTTTTTGATGATGTTGATATTGCCATATCGTGGCACCCTGGAACATTTTCAACGGTCATGACTTGTAGCTCTCTCGCAAACTATGCAGTTACTTTTAAGTTTACTGGGAAAAGCGCACATGCAGCAGCGGCACCACATTTAGGAAGAAGTGCATTGGATGCTGTTGAACTTATGAATGTAGGGGTAAACTACTTACGCGAGCATATTATTCCAGAGGCGCGCTTGCATTATGCCATTACAAATTCTGGAGGAGCATCTCCAAATGTCGTACAGCCATACGCAGAGGTAACTTATTTAGTAAGGGCACCGAGAAAGCAGCAGGTACAGGAAATTTATCAGCGTGTTGAAAATATTGCTAAAGGTGCCACACTTATGACTGGAACATCTCTAGAAATCGAATTTGAAGGTGCAGCGTCGGATCTTATTCCAAATAAAACACTTTATGATGCAATGTATAAGCAATTACTTGAAATCGGTATGCCAACTTATACAATAGAAGATGAGCAGCATGCACAAGCTATTTTTAAGACATTTTCTCCTGATATTCAGGCTTCTGCCTTAATTGGCTTAACGAAAGAAGATATGGGGTTGTTAAAAGATCAAGTGATTGCACATCATATTCCAGGCATCCTACCCGAATTTATCATGGGCGGATCTACAGATGTTGGAGATGTTAGCTGGAATGTTCCAACTGTTCAATGTACAACGGTGTGTATGGCATTAGGGACACCGCTTCATACATGGCAGGTTGTATCACAGGGCATTATGCCGATTGCACATAAGGGAATGCTGCAGGCTGCAAAAATTATGGCTTGCACTGCTATTGATTGTATTCACAATCCAGCACTGATTGAAGAGGCGAAAAAAGAATGGGAGCAACGTCTGGATGGAGAGACTTATGCATCCTTAATTCCTGAAGGAACAAAGCCTCCAAAGCGTTAGATAATAATATAGATTCGGTTTGAGTCTTCATAGGTGAACTATGGAGGCTCTGTTTTTTCAAAATATGAAAGGAGATTAGATTATGGCAGTAGAACATACAAATTCTCATCAACAGCTTGTCTCTAGCTGGGTCAAGGAGTTTCGTCCCTTTGCGAAAAATGGACAATGTGCAAACTATATTCCGGCACTTGCCGAAAAAGATCCACTCCAATTAGCTATTTCGATTGTTGGACCATCTGGTAATGAAATGAAGGCAGGGGATACTGCTGAATTGTTTACCCTTCAAAGTGTATCGAAAGTAGTTACATTTATTTTAGCTTGTATGGATCGTGGATTACCCTATGTGTTAGAGCGAGTAGATGTTGAACCAACAGGCGATACCTTCAATTCTATTATTCGCCTAGAAAGCCATCATCCAGGGAAACCTTTTAATCCTATGATTAATGCGGGGGCTATAACAGTATCCTCAATGCTTACAGGAAATTCACCACAGGAGAAAATGGAGAAAATCCTTTATTTTCTAGAGCAAATGGTTGGTAAAAGGTTAAAGGTGAATGAAGTGGTTTTTCAATCTGAATGGCAAACGGCTAATCGAAATCGATCTTTAGCGTATTATCTAATGGATTCTGGTTTTTTAGATTGCACTGTAGAGGAGGCATTGGAGGTATATTTAAAACAATGTGCCATTGAAGTAAATGTGTCAGATTTAGCGATGATTGGATTAGTAATTGCTAATGATGGCTACCATCCTCAATTAAAAACACAGCTTTTTCCAAAGCAGGTCGCGAAATTAGCAAAGGCCTTGATGGTTACTTGCGGTATGTATAATGCGTCGGGAAAATTTGCTGCATTTATTGGGCTGCCTGCTAAAAGTGGTGTTTCTGGCGCAATTCTGGCGGCTGTGCCTAGTCACGCAAGCTTGAATTCTCCCTTTCCAGATGGCTGTGGTATTGGTATTTATGGACCAGCTATTGATTCAATAGGCAATAGTGTAGCAGGAGTAAAATTATTAAAGCATCTTGCAACTGAATGGAATATGAATATATTTTAAAGCCATATAAATGTCTTATTTGCCTAATGATTTCAGTGTAGTGAGAAACTTAACTTTTTTAAAGAAGCCCTGGATAGGTTCACTTTCGTTAACTATACAGGGCAGTATATCTTAGTGTATTGGTTTAGTTCTTTTCATTTTATAGATAAACATAAGTAGTATAAACCAAATAGGCGTTAGCAGTAAGGCTGTACGTGTGGCCTCAGAAATAAACATAACTACTAATAAAAATGCGAAGAAGGCAAGTACTAAATAGTTCACGAATGGAGTAAAGGGTGCCTTGAAATTCGATGCCTCATGAAGTGCACGATTCTTTCGTTTATAGATGATATGGGAGATTAATATGATACTCCATACCCAAATAAAACAAATAGCACTAATAGTTGTTACAACACTAAAGGCGTTTTCAGGCATTAATTTACTTAATAATGCACCAACGGATACCACAATTGCCGACACAATAAGCGCGTTACTTGGTACGCTATTTTTGTTAAGCTTGGCAAAGGATGCTGAAGCTTGCTTATTGCTGCCTAGATTATAAAGCATGCGGCTTGTAGAGAATAAACCACTATTACCTGCTGAAGCGGCAGATGTTAGAACAACAAAATTAATAATCCCAGCTGCGATTGGGATTCCTGCTAACGTGAATACTTGTACAAATGGACTGTTTGCGGCAGACATTTCATACCAAGGGTTAATACATAGGATGACAAATAATGCCCCTACGTAAAATAATAAAATACGTAATGGAATTTTATTGATGGCTGAAGGAATATTTTTCTTAGGGTCAGCTGTTTCAGCAGCAGACACACCGACTAATTCAACCCCTACAAAAGCAAAAACAACCATTTGGAATGCCATTAAAAAACCATAAACGCCGTTCGGGAACATTCCACCGTGTGCCCAAAGGTTTTCCACTGACACAGTGCCTGAGCTTGTTTGAAAGCCTGTAAATAGCATGAAGAGCCCGATAATAATGAGTGCAACAATAGTGATGACTTTGATGAGGGCAAACCAAAACTCTAATTCCCCGAATAATTTTACCGTTAATAAATTTAAGATTAATAGCAGAACTAAGCAGCCTATCGCTGGTACCCATTGTGGAATATCAAACCAATATTTCGTATAAACGCCTACAGCAATAATGTCTGCCATAGCCGTCATAATCCAGCAAAACCAATACGTCCAGCCAGTGACAAAGCCTGCCCAGGGTCCTATATATTCTGTTGCAAAGTCAGTAAATGATGTATAGCCAGTTTTTGATAATAATAATTCACCTAATGCACGCATCACAAAAAATAAAGCGATGCCGACAATTAAATAGGCGAAGATAATGGCAGGCCCAGCTAGAGCAATGGCTTTCCCAGATCCTAAAAATAACCCAGTACCGATTGTCCCGCCAATGGCAATTAGCTGCACATGGCGATTTTTTAAATCTCTTTTTAATTGCTGTTGTTCCACGTTAATCCCCCTCAAAGATGTATAAAATATGACTGGAAAATTAAAAAAAGACTAGTTATGACACTAGTCTCGTAAACGTCAGAATAACAAATACCATTTTCGGATGTTGACGATAAGGTAAACATTCGGCTGGTATATCTTTCATAATGAAAGTTGATATTACTCCTCTGTCCTTTTGCCTGAGATAGTGAACCCTTCGGCGACGCAAACTGCGCTCTCTCCAGAACTGCTCCTGCTATAGTTTAATCCATAGCATTCATAGCTTATATTGTCGTGATGACATTATTTTAAGATATTATACATCCTATCAATGGTTGCATTATTATTCAAGAACAAAATTTTAGCTATTTTCAGAAAAATAGAAGAATGCGATTTAGATAGGGAAATATATTATAAAAAATAGTATTTTTAGACATACAATTGTTTTGTTAATTTTTGGGCTGAATGATCAAATAGGAAGTTCGAAACGCTAAAAAAGTCAATAAGGCGTGTTGCTCAATAATAGACAAGACACTCAATTATAGGATTTTATCACTCATTATAGAGGCAAAGGTGTTCTATTTTGTGGCGCAATTACTTAATTTATAATAACCTGTTTATGAGGTGAGTAAATGGAGCGAATCAAGAAGGCTGCGGAAATATTGGCGAAAGAGGGAGAGTACGAGACAGTTAAACTTATGCTATTAGATGTACTTGCCGAAGAAAAAAATGTCATAATCCTACATAATTTAGCCGATTTATTGAAGGAAAATGATGATTATGAGGAAGCGTTATTCTACGCCAAACAGGCTGTTGCCATGGAGCCTAAAACTTATTATCCCTATGCATTACTTGGCGAATTGACAATGCGCCTTGTGAGCTTAGATAGTGCACAGCGATGGCTAGAGCAAGCTTATACTTTATTTGAGTCCCCTGTTGTCGCTCATAATTTAGCATCTATTTATAAACATCAACAAAGGTTTAGCGAAGCGGCTACATATTTTATCCAATCCTATCAAACAGAGGATTACGGGCTGATGAGGGCTGTTGAATGTTTTATTCTGGCTGGAGATGTTGATAGTGCTTATAAATGGATCGATGTTATCAAGCAGGATCAGGAACGTTTTATTGGGGAAGTCGAATTAGGGGAGTTATATACAAGCCTGGGTCATTATCAAGAGGCGGCTGAATGGTATGCTAAAGGCTATCAGCACTACGCTCATACGGCTTGTTGGATCTCAAATTATTTATGGGTTCTGCATCAGCTTGGGCATGAAAAACAAATAGGAGATATTCGCGCTGCTTTTCTGGAAAAAGTAACAGCAGAATTAAACGAATTACCAGAGGATGCAAAAGAGTATGAAATGACAAGTGAGGAAATGCAGGAAGAGGAGCAAAGGTTACGGGCGGATATGGAGCAAGTGAGAAATGCTCATCTACAGGCTAGCATCTCTTATGAAGACGAGCTTTACATTGCATCTCGATGCCTTACTTTTTTCTGCCCTATGCATGATCAAAGTTTTGGTGAGCAAGAAATATGTGAGTAATTGTATGTAATAGATATAATATAGTAGAAACTCTGAATTTTTTGCAAAAAGAAAACCATCTCATAGTCATTTGGGATGGTTTCTTTTTGTCGAAACGAAGCGGCGTAGGTAAATATATTTAAATCTATTTCTCGATTGAAAAAGTACAATATCAATTAATTACTTGCGCCTTAACGAAATCTACTACATGCTTATTTTTTTGTTTTTATTTTACCTGTCCAAGTTCGGAAGCCACCTTGAAGCTGGTAAATCTGGTTGTAGCCACGCTTTTTAAGAAACAATGCAGCACGTGAGCTACGGCCTGTATTTTGACAGTATAAATATACTGGTAAATCTGGGCGAATTTCTTTATAACGTTGACGTAGTGTAGTTGAAGGAACATTACGAGCACCAAGGATATGGCCAGCATCAAATTCTTTCTGCTCTCGTACGTCGATAAGCTGAGCTTTACGATAGCCTTCAATAAATTGTTCTTGTGTTAGGTTTGACACTGCTTTTTTTAGTCGCATTGCATTTATTCCGATATATGCAATTAGGACTACTAAAACAACACCGATTGTGATAAGTATGTCCAAGATTTTCTTACCCCTTTCTATCTTCTTTATTATTATAAAAGATGCGCTAGCGATAGTCCAATGAGTTTGATAAAATTAACTAGATTGTGGCTAGAATTAAGATAACTATATGCATTGGTATTCGTTGATGGTAGTTAATCAAAGCTACAGAACTAAATGCGTGTCATGATTTATGAAAATTCGACATCGAATATCATGATATATTGATACGCTTTCGCTAAGATTAATTAAATAGTTGTAGGAGATGAAAAAATGACAACTTGGTATTTTCTCAATTCAGGAAAATGTAGTCCATCTTTTAATATGGCATTAGATGAGGCATTGCTTGATTGGCATAGTGAGGGATTGATTCCTCCCGTTATTCGTTTTTATGAGTGGGAGCCAGCAACTCTTTCCATTGGTTATTTTCAACAAGCAAAGCGAGATATTAATATAGAGGCAGTGCAGCAGCAAGGACTCGGCTTTGTTCGTCGTCCAACTGGGGGCAGAGCCGTTTTACACGAGCATGAGTTGACATATAGCGTCATCGTTACTGAAAGCTATCCAGATATGCCAGAGTCAGTGACAGAGGCATATCGAGTGTTAAGTGAAGGCATACTGAAAGGCTTTCATAATCTCGGAATGGATGCTTATTTTAGTGTGCCTGATACAGAGGAAAAAAAGGCAGATTTAAAAAAGCCGAAAAGTGCAGTTTGTTTTGATGCACCTAGCTGGTATGAACTTGTCGTAGAGGGAAAAAAAATTGCTGGTAGTGCGCAAACACGTCAAAAGGGAGTAATTCTACAACACGGAGCCATCTTACTAGATTTAGATCAGGAAAAATTATTATCCGTATTTAATTTTTCAAGTGAAGAAGCGAAGGAGCGTATGCGTAGAAAGCTGCCAGAAAAGGCTGTTGCTATTAATAGTCTTGTCAAGGAACCTGTGACAATTGAACAATGTGTGACAGCTTTTAGAGATGGCTTTGCAAAATCGTTGCAAATTGATTTAAAACCATTTACACTTTCTGAGGAGCAGCTAGAATATGTCCATGCGCTAGAGGAAAAAAAATATGCGTGTGACGATTGGAACTTCAAAAAGTAAAAAATGGTATAAGAAAAATATTTTTTATTGTTCAAACCTTGTGATGTCAAGCAGTTCTGATTCTACTCAAAATTGCAAGAGTTGAATTAAAAAACTATATATAGTATCTTTTTTAAGACATATACACAATATGTAGTGTTTGACGACACATGATATTGTGTATTTATTATGTGTAAGGCAGAAAATAAGGGAGGCAAAACGATGGTACTCACAAATCATCAACCCGAAGTAAACAAACAAATTGAACAGTTAAACAAAGATATTGGGCTATTTCCACAGGTTCACCCTGTAACACCTGATATGCATATTACGCATAAAGGTGTATCAAGGCTTGTTATGATCGATCGCTACTCGTTTAAGGATACGGAAAAGAAAACGCTTAAAGCTGGTGATTTCGTCGTATTAACAGTGAAGGCAGATCCAAAATTCCCTGCCCGTGGTTTAGGCACAATTCAGAAGTTGGACATGTCTACAAAAACAGCAGATATTTTGATTGAGGAAGACTACCGTAGTGCTTTAGATAATCCAAAAGAGCAAGAAACAGGTGTGATTACGCGTTCAATTGACGTGTTAGAAAAGCCTCTTGAAATTTTTTATGAACAAATCGCAAAACGCAATGCAACAGGGCTTGCTGCTGTTGAAAAAACACCAGAAAAACGCCAAGAATGGTTCGAGAAGTTTTATGAGCAATTAGTATCATTAAAATTTATACCAGCGGGACGCGTCATTTATGGGGCAGGTTCTGAAACGGATGTAACGTTCTTCAACTGTGTGCGCAACGTTGCCTAATACAAAGGAACGGAGAAATCACTCCTCAAAATAGGCGGATATGAACTTATAAAAGAGAATGTCTAACTCTAAGAATGAATTGTTAGGTGAGAGTCCTAACTGGTCTGAATACTGGCAGACCAAGCCTGAGGGTACGACAGGCGGAATAAGTACAGTTATTCCCGTCTGAAGCTCGTTAACTAGGCGAAAACCGATTCTGAAACGATAGGGAAGTAGTCGTGGCGCTATAAAATGGATATGGTGAGAATGTTCAAAAAGAACTGACGAACTTCCGAATGTACGGCTCGTAAAAGTGAGGGGACGGAATAGAAACGTCCTCGCCCATCAAGCGGGTTTAGTCTTGGCTAAAGTATTGCAGTTTGCTTTAGCGAAACTTGTCCAGTAAGGGATAAGAGTCTTAAGTCCTCCAGTAAAGGACGAAGAGATGGCTAACGGGTCAAAGGAAGCACCTAAGTCCATATGAAAAGCTAATTCTTAGGGAACGTTGGAAGCCGACAAGAGAATGTTAAAGGACTGTAAGCCTAATGTCTCTAAACGTCAGGAAATGGTCGTTGAATGTCGGTGGCGGTTAGCCCGTAGTAGTGATGAAACAGGGTAATGCTTGTGGAGCGAAGGGGCATAGTCTACCAATAGGTTTACTAAACCTCAATAAATTGTAAGTAAATTAAGAAAAGCTCGTTAAGGAAGCCGTTGAGCATACACTGACTAAAACCATACCACTAACGAAAGGCGGTGGTTCAAATGGTTCAAACACTTAACTATCCGAATAGCGAACGTGAATTTAGAAAAATTCAAGATGACTTTTATAAAAGAACAAAAGAATGTATCAAAGAAGGATTAAAACCCACCTTCAAAGGATTATTAGAAATAATACAATCCGATGCAGTGATAATAAGCGCCATACACAAGCTGATAGCAAACAAGGGTAGTAATACTCCTGGAAGCGATGGAAAAAAACTTAGAGAAGCATTTCTAGAAGTAGATAGGGATACAACCTTGATGAAGGTGAAAGACCTAATGAAAAACTACAAATCAGGAATGGTAAGAAGAAAATGGCTAGATAAACCTGGTAAAAAGGAAAAACGGGCATTAGGGATTCCTAATATAGAGGATCGAATTATACAGGAATGTGTAAGGTCTGTAATTGAACCTATACTGGAAGCACAATTCTTCAAACACTCTTATGGTTTTAGACCGATGAGAGAAGCAAGCATGGCGATGGAAAGAATTTCTGATATTACTCAGAAAACAAATTTTTACTGGATAATTGAAGGGGATATTAGTAAATTTTTTGATAACGTCAATCACACAATTCTTATCAAAAAGTTATATTCGATGGGAATTAAAGACAGACGGGTTCTTATGATAATAAAAGAAATGCTTAAAGCAGGAATACTGGATGAAATTAAAGTCAATGACCTAGGAACGCCACAGGGAGGTATTATTTCTCCTCTGCTAGCGAATGTGTACCTAAACAGTTTCGATCATTGGTTATCAAACCAATGGGAAACAAAAAAGACAAGACATGAATATAGTCGTGTCGATGCAAGGTATAAACAGTTAAAGAAGACAAACTTAATTCCCTGCTTCCTCATAAGATACGCTGATGATTGGGTTGTTGTAACTGACTCAAAACAGCATGCAGAAAGACTTAAATGGAAAATCCAAAAATATTTGGATGAAAAGCTTAAACTTACATTATCATTGGAAAAGACCAAAATAACTAATATTCGTAAACGATATATAACATTCTTAGGATTCGATTATAAAAAAGTCATAGGTAAAGGTAAATTTGGATGGATATCAACAAGTAGACCAAATAAGGAAAGACTTCACAACAAAATGATGGAAATCAAAAAGGATATTTACCGGATAAGAAAACGAGATACCTTAGAAAAGAAGGTAGCGGATATTTTATTGGTAAATTCCAAAATTCGTGGAGTTCTGAACTACTATGATATAGCGACAAGAGTAGGCGTAGAAACTAGAAAATATTCTCGAATACTAGGATATGGAGCATGGAATTCTCTAGCACCAATAGGGGCCGAATGGATACCTGCAAACAAAGTGGATAACCTCAAAAGTGTACATGATAATTATACAACAGCAATTCCGACAATCGAATATGGTGAAAACAAAACAAAAATCGGTTTAACAAATGTAAGTTTCGTAAAATGGAGAAGAGCAGAGTTAAAACGAGTCAAGGAAACACCGTATAGTGAGGAAGGAAGGAAAATCTACTCACTAAGAACTGGGAAAATACCAGCAAAATATAGAGCAGATGAGCTAAATAATTTTGAGTATGCACGAAAGAACGCAAACGGAACTTTAAGAGGTTCAAAGTTAAAGTATAACTTTGAATACATGATGAACCGATGTTACGCTTTCAATAGAGATAAAGGGAAATGTAGGATTTGTGGGAAATATTTAAGACCAAATGAAACAAATACTCACCACATCAATCCGAAGTTACCACTAGAACTAGTAAACAGAGTAAATAATCTAGCATCAATGCATCAAAATTGTCACGAATTTATTCATCAAAATATTAGCCTTGAAAACCTTGATAGTAAAACTAAACAAAACGTTCAAAAATTCAGGAATAAGCTTAATCAAAGTTCTTAAAACAAGATGAAATCTTAATTTAACTTATTGGTAGATGGGGCGCCGTGTGCGGTGAAAGTCGCACGCACGGTGCTAGCCGGGGGAAAAGAACGCCTTACATGTAATGGTGAAGGATTGTTCTTACCTATCGGAACTACGTAATGCCATTTGTAGCAGATTCTCGTGAAGGAATTAGTGATCACCGTAAGCAAGTAATGGAAATTATGAGCCGCGGCGGTGGTGTAGGGACAAATGGCTCGACATTACGTCCACGAAACACTTTAGCACGTGGTGTAAATGGTAAATCATCTGGTTCTGTCTCATGGTTAGATGATATTGCGAAGCTGACTCATCTTGTTGAACAAGGTGGTAGCCGCAGAGGTAAGCATAATCTAGGTGCTTCTGCGTAAACAAACCTCGTGAATTGCTGGGAACTCTTTAACGGAAATATTGTCACTTTAATCGAGGTGGGAATTATGGATGTTTATGATGCGAAACAGCCACAAACTTGTTTAATATGTGGTTTTACAATAGATCATAATAAACAAGGAAGGTTTACGTCTCATTTGAAAAATGAGCATAACTTACCATTAGATAATTATTTAATATCTTATTTTTATCCAGTAGAATTGGTGACCTGCCAATATATTTTATGTAATAAAAAGGTTAAATTGAGGCGTGGTATTCCCAATCAGTTTTGTAGTAGAAGCTGTCGAGGAAAAGGTGAGCCTTTAACTTGTGTAATTTGTGGAAAACTATTCGATGAAAAACATCGGCAGACTAAAACTTGTAGTAAAGAGTGTGCGAGTAGGCTGCGATCACAAAATACAGGAAATTGGCATAATGACATGCCAGATGAACAAAAGAAGGTTCATTTTGAAAATATCATTTCAAAAACAGCTAAAACTAGAAAAATGAATGGAACTCCTTCATGGAACAGCGGTAAGACAGGGGTCTATAGTAAAGAAACAATAGAAAAAATTCGGCAAGCTGCATTAAAACAATTAGAGAGGGAAACATTTAGAAAAACTAGTATTGAAAGAGCTCTCGAGCATTTCTTAGTTGAACAATCAATCCCTTATAAATATTCCTTTATATTTGAAGGTGCACAATTTGATTTTTTACTACTAGGGACAAAAATTCTAATTGAATGTGATGGTGATTTCTGGCACGGGAATCCGAAATTTTATTCCACTTTTTATGATGTTCAAAAGAGGATAAAAGCTAGGGATATTGAAAAAAATCAAATTGCAGCAACGCATGGATATACTTTACTCCGTTTCTGGGAAGATGAGATAAAAAATGATTTTGAAAATGTAAAAAAACGCATTATAAATGCACTGCTAGCTACAACGTAACTGGAAACGGTAAGCGTGAATGCTTGAAAATAGCAGTGGGATAAAGACAATCAGCAGCCAAGCCTCTTTTAATGAGGAAGGTTCAACGACCATCGAAAGCACGCTGAGTTAGCGGAAGTGAGTAGAGTAGGAGTGAAGCCACTCCGAAGTGCGAGGACATCTAATAAGATGTAAGATATGGTCTCAACTTCTATGGTGACATAGAGAGTGGGTGTAGCGAACCCGCGTAAGAGGAATCGGCACAAATGATTATGCTGGCAGATTGGCATCCTGATATCGTGGAATTTATTATTTCAAAAATGCAAAATCCACGTATTTTGCGATACTTAATCGAAAATACAACGGATGAAACAATCATTCGTCTAGCAAAAGAAAAATTAAACTTTAAGCCTCTTTCATTCCAAGAGGAGGCTATGTATCAAGGCATTGTAAACTATAAAAGTATCGAGGGATTAGGCGGTTTTGATACGGCAATTATCCGTGAAGCGGAAAATAAATTGCGTGATGGTGGTACGTATACTGTTCATAATCCAGAATTCTTAACAGGTGCAAATATTTCTGTTACATTAACAAAAGAATTTATGGAAGCTGTTGAAAATGATGCTGACTTCGAGCTTCGTTTCCCAGCAGTTGAAGAATATTCGAAAGAAGAAATGAACGTTTACAACACGGAATGGCATAAAGTTGGTGATGTTCGTGAATGGGAGAAAATGGGCTATAAAGTACGCACATACCGCACAATTAAAGCAAAAGAATTGTGGAATTTAATTAATGTATGTGCAACATACTCTGCAGAGCCAGGTATTTTCTTCATCGACAACGCAAACGATATGACCAATGCAAAGGCATATGGTCAAAGTGTTGTAGCGACAAACCCGTGTGGTGGACTTCGCCTCACGTTAAAAATTGCGGGATAAAGCGGGAAGGCTGAGATGCTAATCCGAACCGAAGGCTAATGGTAAAACTTTAGTCAGGGGCAACGCATACCCGGTGATTCTACTTTGTAGACTATAATCCGGGCACGAGACCGCAACATTACACATTTATTTAAAACGTAAATTTGCCTATAGAATTTGGTGTGAAAGATTTTAGAGTAATTTCAAAAGCAGTCTTTGGAGAAGATAAAGGAAGAAAAGAATTATTAAGATTTATGAAAAAAATGTGTAATGAAAATGTATGCTGAACTTGCAGGAATTGAACTGTAAGAACTAAAGGATAAAAAACCTTTAGGGTAACAATTATTGGAACAACCGCTTGCACCATATTCTGTGTGTAATTTAGCAGCTGTGAATTTAGCGCAGTTTGCGAATAAAGAAAATCAAACTGTAGATTACGAAGCACTACGTGAAACAGTTCGTGTAGGGGTTCGTATGCAGGATAATGTTATTGATGCAACACCTTACTTCTTAGAGGAAAACCGTGTACAAGCTCTTGGTGAGCGTCGTGTTGGTTTAGGTGTTATGGGCTTAGCCGATCTACTTATTTATTGTGAGAAAGAATACGGCTCAGCGTCAGGTAATGAACTTGTAGATGAAATCTTTAAAACAATTGCTGAAACTGCATATGAGGCATCTACAGAGCTTGCAAAAGAACGTGGTAGCTTCCCATTCCTAGTAGGTTCTACAGACGAAGAAACAGCTCGTTTACGTAAAGCTTTCATAGAGACAGGCTTTATGCAGAAAATGCCTGCTCACATCAAGGAGCAAATTTTAGCGACTGGTATCCGTAACTCACATTTATTAACAGTTGCGCCAACTGGTTCAACAGGAACAATGGTAGGGGTAGCAACTGGTCTTGAGCCATACTTCTCATTTACTTACTACCGTTCTGGCCGTCTAGGTAAATTCATTGAAGTAAAAGCTGAAATTGTAAAAGAATATTTAGATCGTCACCCAGATGTAAATGAGCAAGAGCTTCCTGAATGGTTTGTCACAGCGATGGAGCTAAAACCAGAGGCACATGCTGATGTACAATGTATTATTCAAAAATGGATTGATTCATCCATCTCTAAAACAGTAAATGCACCAAAAGGCTATACAGTACAGCAAGTAGAAAAAGTATACGAGCGATTGTATAAAGGCGGCGCTAAAGGTGGTACGGTCTATGTGGATGGTAGCCGTGACTCACAAGTACTTACGCTAAAAGCTGAAGAAAATGATATGGATCAGCTATCATTTGAAGAAGAATTAGTAGAAGAACATACAAAACGTCCAGTCGTATTAATAGATACAATTCAAGCGTTAGAGTCTACAACGGTTATTGGCTCAGACGTAGGGAATACATGTCCTGTATGCCGTAAAGGAACAGTCGAAGAAATGGGTGGCTGTAATACATGTACGAACTGTGGCGCACAGTTAAAATGTGGTCTATAAGATAAAAAAGTGTTAAGTTGTTGTAGATTTTAAATAAAGTCGTACCGTTTTTAAAAAAGATGTACCGTTTTAAATAAAGTTTTACCGGTTTCAAAAAAGTTGCACCGTTTTACCCCTTTGGATTATATTAATCTAAAGGGGTGTTTTTATGTCAAAAAGAACTAGAACATCTAAAATTGAAAAATGGATTAAAGAAGGTCGCGGTTCTGGTATTGGTTCAGAGTATAAACCTTGGTTAAACATTCAAGATGTATCTTCACAAGGTAGGTCTACACGTTTAAGTGTAGATTTGAAATAAAGTTGAACTGTTTATAAAAAAGTCGCACCGTTTTGAAAAAAGTTTAACCGTTTATAAAAAAGATGAACCGGAATTTCCAATCTCGATAAAGAAGGGATTTCGGTTTTTCTTGTGGATTAAGAACCTGTTAAGTGATAATAAAGTTATTCCATTAAAGCGCAGATTGTTGAATAACACGTTTGAAAAAATTGGTAAGGACGAAAGGATTGTAAGTTTTTTTTACTTGAACTACCTTTAGGAAAGTGCAATAAGAATTCGCAAAAAATTAAATGATAGGGTAAGTGAAAGCCTTTCCTATGAGATTATCCCTTGTTTTAATAGAGGAGTATAATATAGATGGGAAAGCTGTTACTTAATACTTCTACAATATTTTTCATTGAAAAAAGGAGGATGTTGAATATGAACCAAACGAAAGCACTATTCTATTCGATGGGTACATTGCTGTTATTGGTTGCAATAGGGGCTATTCCTGCGGGAATAGGTTTTATATCAAAACCAGACGGTAGTAATTTAAGTATGTCAGTAAACCTTTTGAAAGATTCACCGTTTAAAGACTTTTTAATACCTGGAATCCTTTTGTTAACCATCCATGGACTCGGCAGCTTGCTTGGTAGCTTTTTATCTTTCAAACATCATTCTTTTGCGATCACAGTTACATTGGTACTTGGATTTGCAATGGTTGTCTGGATAGTAGCCCAAGTATACTGGCTTGGATTAAAAAGCATTCTGCAACCGACTTTTTTTGTAGTTGGCGTAATCGAAATCATTTTAGGCTTAGTTATGTATAAAAAGAAACTAGGTAATTGAGGGTATATATCCTTTATTGTATGCTCCCGTTAAACAAATTTGTGGAGTTGTTGATTTAAAGCTAAGTGGAACATTATTAAAAAAGCTTCACTATTTTTAATAAAGTAAACAGTTCACTAACGTCGCGTGAATTTTAATTGAATTTTCTGTTTTCTATTTCTTCCGTTTTTAAAGAAAATGAAAGACACTTAAATAGAGATAGTAAACATCCATTTTTTTACTATAACCGTTGACTGGGGCAACTTACAGTTCAAAATCCTTATGGTACTGTATTTCCTTCTATTTTCCGAAGCCAAATACGTGCCGGTTTCCATAGT
>NZ_JBYTBB010000004.1:0-126673 GCF_058788755.1 Lysinibacillus sp. FW301-JW8 | reverse complement strand
CAAAGGAATGAAAAAAGGATGTTAGCCTAACATCTTCGCATCCTGCGAAAACGGCTAACTGACCTGCATCGTGCAGGACTGGGCACAATTCAAAATCCGGACGCATTGTTTATCTGTGCGAAAGCGAAGCGACAGCCACAATTACGCCAAGGCGAAATTGATTTAACCAAATATCTTTACCCATTCGAATTATTTTTAGTAGCTTGCAGTCGTAAGCGAGCAGCCCGTTTTTTTGTCTCCTTAAATAATTCATCCAGCTGACGATAGCAGGCATACTGACCAGGCTTTGCTTTTATAAAGGTCATTCGTTCAATCCCATTTATCGGTAAAACCTCATCTCCGCCCTCTTCTACTAGATGGTCAAATAAAACAATTGCCGCCTCCATCAAGCCCTTAGCCTCACCATTTCTTGTATCGTGGGCTATGTGAATTTTGGATTCCAGCTCTTGCCACTCTGTAAACCAAGCATCGATTTTTTCCTTTGCAATTGCCTCTACATTCATGCCTCTTTCACCAGCCCTTTTTTCAAACGCTTTTGTCCTTCTCGACAATCCTCTAGTAACGGACAAGCCTGACAGCCTGGATTTTGAGCCTTACAATGATATCTGCCAAAGAAAATGAGCTGATGATGCGTTTTTGACCACTTGTCCATTGGTGTTTTCTTCATAATCGTTTCTTCCACCTCAAGCACCGAATCCTTCCAGCGACAAAGACCTAACCGCTTGGACACCCGCTCTACATGAGTATCCACTGCAAGCGCAGGGATATCGAATGCTACAGACAATACGACATTAGCCGTTTTACGACCAACTCCAGGCAACGTCACTAAAGCTTCTCGACTTGCTGGTATCTCGCCCGCATATTCATCTAACAAGCGCTGACATAAAGCTTGAATATTCTTTGCTTTATTTCGATACAAGCCGATGGAACGAATATCCTGTTGTAATTCCTCTAAGGACACTGCTAAATAATCTTCAGGCTTCTTATATTTTTGGAATAACGTTTTCGTAACCTTATTGACAAGAACATCAGTACATTGTGCAGATAACAATGTGGCTATCGTTAGCTCGAACGGATTTTCATGCACGAGCTCACAATGTGCATCAGGGAACATACGATCCATTTCGGCTAGGCAATGCTCCCATTGTTTTTTTGTTAGCATACTGGCACCCTACTCTCTCTCTTCTAACCAATTATAAAATGGTACTTTGTTTGTCGATTGCATCCCTTGCTGCGATGTACGGACTGGTGGTCTGTGAATCGTTTGTTTTTCACGGAACTGTTCACTTTGTTTTTGTGCAGCCTGAGGTGTCGTAATATTTTTCTTTTTCCACTCCAGTAAAATACGATCAATATAACGAATACTTAGCTTTCCCGCAAACACTGCCTCCTTTAGCGCCTCTTTAATAAGCGCTGGACTATGTTTGTCCTCATCTAGCCAAGAACCGATTTTTTCTAGCTCTAAAGGAGATAAAAGACGCCCCATTTCCTCTTCAAATAAACGGAATATCTCGCCCTCTTCTTGTCGCAGTGCAGTTGCCGATTTTTGCTGCTCTTTCATCTCAATCAACTGCATAATACGCTCCCAAAGTGGAAAAACCGAATATTTTTCATATAGCTTGCCGTTTGCATCAACATCGCGGGTAATTTCAAGGAAGCCTTTTTGCATTAACCGCTGTAGACCAGAAGTAATATCATTGTCGGACATTGTAAGGCGGTTCATTAAATCATCAGGTGTTGGAAAATCATTGCCCTCGATATGGAATGCAAGTAAATGGAAAACAATTAACGCCTCTTCATCCTTCATATTTAACTCCTTATAAAACTGAAAAAAGAGCTGGGGAATTTGAATCATTCGCTGTTCAGTCCATATGCGGAGTCGACTATTATTTGTGCTCATATATTATTTGACTCCTTCTCTGGTAGTAAGTAGAAAAGCCGCGTAGATTTTTCCCTACGCGACTTTTAAATTGGTCCCGCTTTAACGGGCAGTAGTCAACTGTACCGAAAGCGAAAGGTAAGAAGATCATACTAGTTGTTGTTTATGGATATAAACGGTTTAGTAAACGTGGGAATGGAATAGTTTCACGGATATGCTCTGTTCCTGAAATCCATGCCACTGTTCTCTCTAACCCTAGACCGAAACCTGAATGGGGTACAGAGCCCTGTTTACGCAGTTCTAAATACCAAGCATAAGCATCTAATGATAAATTATGTTGTTCAAGACGTGATTTTAATAATTCATAGTCATGAATACGCTCAGAACCACCGATAATTTCACCATAGCCTTCTGGTGCAATCAAGTCTGCACATAATACAACGTCATCACGATCAGGATGTGGCTGCATATAGAATGGTTTAATACCTACTGGATAGCAAGTAATGAATACAGGTTTGTCAAATGAATTGGCAATAGCTGTTTCATGTGGCGCACCAAAATCATCGCCCCACTCAATATCATTAAATCCTTGCTCATGTAATAATTTAATCGCATCGTCATAAGAGATACGAGGGAATGGTGCTTTTATGTTTTCTAGAGTTGAAGTATCACGACCAAGACGCTCTAGGTCTAATTTGCAGTTTGCTAGTACAGATTGCACGATATGTTCCACATATTGCTCCTGCACTTCAAGATTTTCCTCAAATTCCACAAAGGCCATTTCCGGCTCAATCATCCAAAATTCGATTAGATGACGGCGTGTTTTTGATTTTTCAGCACGGAATGTAGGACCAAATGAGAATACCTTTCCTAATGCCATCGCAGCCGCTTCCATATAGAGCTGACCAGATTGAGAAAGATACGCATCCTCATCAAAATATTTCGTGTGGAATAGCTCAGAAGTACCTTCAGGAGCTGAACCAGTTAAAATTGGTGGGTCCATTTTTGTAAAGCCGTTGTTGTTGAAAAACTCGTAAGTTGCACGAATAATTTCGTTACGGATTTTCATAATCGCATGCTGCTTACGAGAGCGCAGCCATAGATGACGGTTATCCATTAAGAACTCAGGACCATGTTCTTTTGGTGTAATCGGAAAATCTGTTGCAGCATGTAGCACTTCGATACCTGTTACAGCTAGTTCACAGCCAAAGCTTGAACGCTCATCTGCTTTAACCTCTCCCGTAACATACATCGATGTTTCTTGTGTCATGCCTTTTGCAACCGCAAAAATCTCTTCACCTACTTCTTCTTTCACAACAACGCCCTGTACAAAGCCAGAGCCATCACGTAATTGTAAGAAGGCAATTTTCCCACTTGAACGTTTGTTTGATAACCAAGCGCCTAGCTTGACTGTTTCACCGATATGTTTTGGCATATCTTGAATCATAATTTTTTTCATAGAAATCCTCCAAAGTTGGTTAGAAGGATTAGTCTTGCCACTTTGATTTGACAAATGCATCAATACGGCGGACTGCCTCTTCTAATAGTTCTAAAGATGTAGCATAAGATAATCGCATTGTAGTTGGTGCACCAAAGCCAGAGCCTGGAATCACTGCTACGTTTGCTTCTGTTAAAATAGCTGCAGCAAATGCATCCACTGAATCGTAGCCAGTATGAGCCATAGCTTCTGCTACGTCTGGTAATAAGTAGAATGCACCCTGTGGCTTTAACACATGGAAGCCAGGTATTGCACTTAACTGCGGATAGATTTTCTCAAGACGAGATTCAAAAGCTTGGCGCATTTCTTCTACTGCGTCCTGAGGTCCATTGTATGCCTCCACTGTTGCATATTGTGCAGTTGTTGTTGCGTTAGATGTAGAGTGTGATGCAAGATCAGTCATTGGTTTAATAATGTCTGCATCTCCTGCAGCATACCCGATACGCCAGCCTGTCATAGAGTGAGATTTTGCTACACCGTTTACAACGATTGTACGTGCTTTCACTGCATCAGAAAGTTGTGCAATTGAAAAATGCTCTATACCATTGTATACAAGCTTCTCATAAATTTCATCTGACACGATTAAAATATCTTTATCTTCTGCAACAGCTGCAAGTTCTGCTAGCTCTTCACGAGAATAAATCATACCTGATGGATTGCTAGGAGAGTTTATGATGACTGCTTTTGTTTTATCTGTTATTGCAGCTCTTAATTGATCCGCTGTAATTTTATAGCCTTGCTCTCTTGTACCTTCAACATAAACAGGCACACCGCCAGCCAGCTTTACTTGCTCAGGATAGGATACCCAATAAGGGATTGGAATGATGACTTCATCACCCTCATTTAAAATAACTTGGAACAATGTGTAGAGAATATGCTTTGCACCAACACCTACAATGATTTCATTAGCCTTGTATGTAAGGTTATTGTCGCGTTGTAATTTATCAATAATCGCTTGCTTAAGTACTGGAAGTCCGCCAGCAGGTGTATATTTAGTAAAACCTTTCTCCATTGAGTCAATAGCAGCATTTAAAATATTTTGCGGCGTGTTAAAGTCTGGTTCACCAGCACCTAGACCAATGACATCAATTCCTTGCTCTTTTAACGCTTTAGCTTTCGCAGTAATGGCTAAAGTTGAAGATGGTGTTAAAGTTTTTACACGGTTTGCTAATAAATTTTTCATTGGGATCTACTCCTCTTATAAATTCGTAATACGCTTCCACCAATCGCCGTCCTCAAACATAATATAGACATAGTTGAGCTTATCGTGTTCGTTTAGGTACGTAATTTCCCAAACAGCACCGGGCTCCTCATAGCCTAATTTCATATTGAGTACCTTTTGTACATTTCCTTCCTTTTTAAAAACCGATAATGCTTGCTTTTCGTTAATACCATCTTTTAAAAATACTTCCCGAATTGAATCAGCTTCTAGATTCGTAGGAACAAAGATGGCTTTTTTATCACCATATTCGTCTACTCCAAATACAGTAACATACGAATGTTTGCCATTATATGTGTAGGACTCCGAAACAATTGCGAGGGCCTTGGCATCAAGTGCCAGCTGTTCAGCCTTCTCTTCAATTGAACGGAACGGAGCCTCGGCTTTCCAGAGTACTAAAATACCAATGACAAGTGACAATGAAACCATAAAAACAGAAATGAAAATCAACCAGTTTCTCATTTATTCACCTTATGTTTCACATCTAACTTATGCTTTAACACGAATGCCCGATCTAGCATGTCTAAAGCTGCGTAACCATTCATTTTGCTTTCCATTTGGTCAACCTGCTTTCTTTCCTCATACCACAACATTATACAACAATTTTGCCCTGTCGTGTTCTTAATTTCGTATATTGTACGTTGCTAGAATAAGGTTTTCAAATGATCCGAATAGATATTTTTATTTTTCAATCATAGATCAAAAATGATAGCCTTTTCAATGGAAAAATTCCTATTCACGAATGCGAATAGGAATTAAAAAAACGATGACAATATTCATTACAATTCATCAATAATACATTTAGTACGACCATTTTTTTTAGCTTGGTATAAACATTGATCTGCATGCTTAAATAAAGTTTTATAGTCATAATTTTTCTGTTCATTGATACATGCGCCCATACTCACCTTCAGTGTTTCACTTTCAGCATGTTGATCCAGCGTCAAGGTAAGTAAGTAGGAATGCATCTCTCTGACAAGCTTTTTTACATATTCTTTCTGCTCATGACGAATACAAATAACAAATTCATCCCCGCCAAAACGAATAATTTCTGCATCTTCTTTCTGTAAAAAATCCCGTAAGCCAGACGCAAGAATTTGTAAAACCCGATCACCAAATAAGTGACCATACGTATCATTATACAGTTTAAAATAATCAAGGTCTAAAACAGTCAAACCAACAAATTGTTTGTTGAATTTAGCCTCAAATAACCATTCATTTATCTTAATATCTAAGAAATGCCGATTTAAGACACCCGTTAAAGGATCATAGAGTGCCTTTTTTTCGAGCTTTTCCTTATGGCGATTAAATTCTAGGTTCATTACCTGCTGTAGCAAATTATCTACGCCCATTTTCTCGGAAAGCTCAATATATGCACGCTGCACTTCAAAAATTTCATCTCTCCAATTCAACTGATACAGTACATTTAAAAGTAAACGCATTACTTTCTTAGTTATAGCATTATCCCCATACGATTGTGCCAGTGCTATTGACTGTTTGTAATAGTTCACTGCCTCTTGTAGTCTATCTTGTTTTTCATATAAAAACCCATAACCAAACAAAGCAGCAACCTTTTCACGATTATGGTGCTGAATAATTGTCGAATTCAACGTACTGTCCAACAAAGTTTGAGCTGTGTCAAAATCTCCTTTAAAAATATAAACATCGGCTAAATTATTATTAATACGAATATCATGTAGCCTCGCTAATTCAGGTAGCTTCTTCGATAATTGCTGATTGTATTTTCTAGCAAGTAAACCAGCTTGCAGTCCTTCATCGTTGCAGCCTTTCTCAACCTCAAGGTAGCATAGATTATTATGACCTCGAACAAGCATAGTTAAATCGTTAAGTTCATGTGCGTAGTCGATTGATTTTTTTGTCATTTCGATTGTTTTCTCTCTAAAACCAACTAAATCATATAATAAAGACATCACTAGGTAATAATGCATGAAGTCTTTTGCAGTGCCATATTTTTGACAAGACGTTTCATATTCAGGAATAATGCTCATCATACTTAACGTATCCCCTAGTGTGAAGTATATTAATATCTTTTGATAATATAAATCCAGTCCGTGTTGATAATTTTGATTCTCTACTGCTACTAATAGACCTTGTTCAGCAAGGACTAATGCTTCCTTTAAAAGACCTTTTGTTCGCATTTCCATTATTGTTTTATTTAATTGTTCCAATGTTAGTTCCAACGTATCACCACTTCTCCAAACCCCAGATTAACTAATATATCAATTATAAAACAACTGTATCCTGTCGTCCGTACTTTTCAACATTTACCAAACTTTACTAATTGTTGATTTACTGCATGGTAGAAAAATGGCAATCCGTCATCTAAATGACAATGATTACTCAATTTCCCTCACTATCCTCTGAAATCTGAATCACACAGCCATTACTGAAGTGTCGATATTGATATTTTTTATATATTAGCACAATTTTCTCCATTATTGTCCCAGTTGCCTATTGTTTTCACCCATATTATGAAGTAATTAGCAATCTAAGTATTGAAAAAGGGACGTGATGTTTTGACCATAAATATTAACCCTGCTGATCCAGCTACTATTCCAAAATTTGTTGATGAGTTACCGAAACCAAGCACTGCTAAACCAAAATATTATAGAGGTCAACAAAGAAAAGATTATTATGAGTTACAAATGATACAAGCAGAGCACTGTTTCCATAAGGATTTCCCAAAATCCATCATTTGGGGCTATAACGGGCTTTATCCTGGCCCGACGATTGAAGCTAAGAAAGACAAAACGATTTATGTCAGATATAAAAACCTATTACCTAGAAAGCATTTTCTGCCTGTCGATTTTACGCTTCATGCGGCCAACGATTCACAAGAGGTAAGGACTGTCACACATTTACATGGCGCAAATGTAGATTGGGAAAGCGATGGTCACCCAGAAGCATGGTACACAAGAGACTATATGCATACGGGACCAAAATTCTATAAAGAAGTACATGAATATACAAATCATCAACCTGGTACAACAATGTGGTATCATGACCATGCAATGGCATTGACTCGCTTAAATGTTTATGCAGGGTTAGCTGGCTTTTATCTACTGAGAGATGCCCTTGAGGAGCGTTCTAATTTACCCTGTGGTGACTACGAATATCCTATTTTAATTCAAGATAAATCGTTTAATGAGGATGGTTCACTATTCTACCCTGATGAACCACCTTTTCCAGTTCCCGTCCATCCATCTATTACACCTGGATTTGTAGGGAATACAATCGTCGTAAACGGGAAAGTTTGGCCCTATTTAAATGTCGAGCCTCGTAAATATAGATTTCGTTTTCTAAATGGCTCCAATAGAAGAGGCTATGTCATCAGCCTTTCAAATGGAGAGCGGATGATTCAAATTGGGACAGATGGCGGCTTTTTAACAGCACCTCGAGAAATACAATCTGTTGAATTATTACCAGCTGAACGTACAGATATCATTATTGATTTCTCTAATTGTGATGGTCAGGAAATAATAGTAGTCAATTCTGATGAGGATTTCATTGATGAGCATACAAACGTTATTATGCAATTCAAAGTTACTCTTCCTTTAAAATGTGAGGATACTAGTGAAATCCCTGAAATGCTTGCAGTTTCAATGGATCTGCACCCTCACCATGCGCATATCGAGAGACAACTTCCATTAACCGCTACAACGGATGATTTTGGTCGACCGATGCTTTTATTAAATAATCGAATGTACCATGATCCTGCTACTGAAAAGCCAGCACTTGATAGTATAGAGATTTGGAGTTTTATTAATGCCACACCGTTCATCCATCCTATTCATTTGCATTTAGTACAATTCAAAATATTGGAACGACGTCCTTTCGATTTAGAACTTTATCAAAATGAAGGAAGGTTGGAATTTACAGGACCTTCTGAAGAACCTCGAGACTATGAACAAGGCTGGAAGGATACCGTCAAAGCAGATGCAGGAAAAGTGACGAAAATTATAATGCACTGGAAAGACCATATCGGTCATTATATGTGGCATTGTCATTTTCTTGAGCACGAAGATCATGATATGATGCGACCAATCCTTGTGATAAAGGATGTTCATCCTGTGCAGCAGCCTCATGCCGAAGTAGAAATAGAACATTCCCCATCTGAGCATCATGAAACTGCTGCTACTATTGAAAACAGTAATCATCAAACAACACCACTCTTAAGTAAAGATTCAGGTATTACCCAAGCAACAGAGAGTCATAACGTTCATCTAGAGAATGAAGATAAACAGACAATTGTTCATCGAGAAATAGATATAAGTAAAATCCCTCAACCGATTTTCCCATCTACTGAGGTTCAACCCCAAGAAAGAATGTCAACTAGGCGTAGGAGAATATGGTACTAGTGAAACATTATTTTTAAAAAGTCTGGGAACAAACTGGTCAAAACCTTAAAAAGCGCAAGAAATCAATTTAGAAACGTTGATTTCTTGCGCTTTTCTGTCGTAATATTTTTAAATATGGCTTAATGATTTTTTATTCTTTTGAAATAAGCTATAAAGTATAGGTACAATAAACAGTGTTAAAAAAGTAGAAGTAAATAGTCCACCTATCACTACAACAGAAAGAGACTTTGATACCATCCCAGTTTCATTCGAAATTGCCATGGGAATTAAAGCTCCCACTGTTGCAATAGCTGTCATTAAAATGGGACGAATACGTATAACACCTGCTTCCACTAAAGCAGTTTGTTTAGTCATTCCACATGTTTCAAATTGCTTCACCTTATCAATAAGAACGATTGCATTCGTTACAACAATACCATTTAACATTAGTAAACCAATCATTGCGGGCATTCCAATCGGTTCCTTCACAATATAAAGCCCAATTAATGCACCTATAACTGAGAACGGAATAGCAAACAAAATAACAAATGGCGCTTTTCCTTCCTTAAAGGTAAATACCAGTACCAAATACACTAAGAATATACTGATTCCTATGGCAATTGCTAAATCTCTGAAACCATCATCCATCGAAGCAGATACACCTTCCTTATAATAGCTAATATTTTCAGGAAGCTGCAGATTATCAATCACCTTATCGGCCAGAGCGGTAACATCTCCAACTTTTTCATCAGTAATGGTTCCATACACCATAATATATTCTTCACCATTTAGATGTGAAATTGAAGTTATATTATGAACCCTTTTTAGTTTCCCTATTTCATTCAGCATGACAGGAGTTCCCATTACATTACTAATCTGAACCTTTCCTAGATCTTCAAGCGAAGTCATCTCATCCATTTTTAATCCTAGGTTCACTTCTTTTGTTTCATCTACTGCTTGCATAGTTGTGACTACATCGCCATTAATGATTGCTCGAAGATTTTGTGCAACCATTGCTGGCATCATTCCTTTTTCGGCAAGCTTCATATCATCCAAATCGACAATGATTTCAGGTACTTCCCCCTCTAAAGATGTTGTCACATTCTCCATACCCTGCACTTTTTTTAAAGCAGCTGTAATCTGCTCACTCGCTCTTTTAATTTTCTCTAAATTCGTACCATTTACTACTAACGTATATTTGCTTTCTGCCCCTCCAATAATTCCTCCAATACCTGATACTTTGATTTCCTTAGGTTCACTTATTGTTGTTAACTGTTGTCGCAAATCACTGACATACTCATACGAATTCTCAACAGAATCATTGATTACAAATGAAATTGTCGCATATTCTGATTGCGCATCAATATCCGTATGTATAAGGCTAATCTCCTTTTGATCTAGTAATATTTTTTCCATTTTACCAGCCACATCAGTTGTTTTCTCAATAGGAGTTCCATTTTCCATTATCAATTCAACCTTGAAATGATTCACCTTCTCCTGTGGTAGAAAGGTTGTTCCTAGCTTAGGTGCAATGCTGACAGTAGTGCCTATTAAAATTAATAGTGCAGCAGATAAAGTAATTAGACGGTGATGTAAAGCCCAAGTTAAACTTTTTCGATACCACTTTTGAAGTACATTTTCTTGTGAGAGTTTAGGCGTAATTTTTAATAAAAAGACCTTTGACAATATTGGTACAATAGTGACTGCCACCATTAATGAAATTAACAATGAAATAACGATGGTCCATGCAAGTGGCTTGAAAAAACTGCCTACAATTCCTGGTACAAAGGCAAGTGGAAGAAAAACAGCAACGGTTGTTATGGTTGAGGAAGTAATCGCAGTTGCAACTTCACTTGTTGCTTGTTCTATTAATTCTTCATCTCTTTCCTTTGAAGCCCTTACTCTCCTAAATATATTTTCAATAACGACGATAGAATCATCTACAACTCGTCCAACTGCTACAGCAATACCAGCAAGTGTCATAATATTTAATGTATATCCCAACGCCTTTAGCCAAAGAAACGATGCAAAAATTGAAACTGGGATTGAGATGACTGCAATAATAGTTGAACGAATATTTTTTAAAAACAATAAGGTGATGATAATTGTCATGAATGCGCCTAAAAATACTTCACGGAGCATTGAATGAACCGATTGATTAATTTCAATAGATTGATCGTGCAAAATCTCCACTTTATAATCATCTGGAATAGCGAATGAATCCATTTCTTTTTTAACTTGATCAACAATTGCTACTACATTGGCGCCACCCTCAGGAATGATACTGAAACTGACACCCTCCTTGCCATTAATACGCGTCAGGTTATTTATATATTTACTTTCATCTGTTACTTCAGCTACATCACCTAAAGTCTTTGCAGTAAATTCTCCTTCTTTCTTAAAAAGCTTTACATCTTTAATATCCTCAATTGATGTAAATGCACTATTTATTCGGACTGGTAATATTTCATTTGAAATAGTAATGTCTCCAGTTGGCACAGAAAGATTACTTGCTGCAATTGCCTCTCGTACATCATTGAATGTAAAACCATTTGCTGTTAATTTTTGCGGTAAAAGTCGAATAAAAACAGACGTTTCTGTTGTTCCATTCAATTCTATTTCACTTATACCCTCTATGATAGTTAATCGTGGAAGTATTATGTCCTTTACAAACTTTTGGACTTCGTCGATTTTTTCATGTGCATATATCCCCATTGTAAAACTAATTGGATTTCCACCAGGTCTCGTAATTTCATATTGAGGCTCACCTGCTAATTTAGGCAATTGTAAGCTATCCACACTTCTCCTTACAAGCTGCTCTGCATCCTTCATATCCACGGTCATATCAAATTCGATTGTCGAATAGACCGCATTCATTACACCGTTTGTATAAACATTTTTTCTTCCTTCAAGCTTGAGGAACTCCCTTTCCATTTGCTCCCCAATATCATTCATAGCTTGTTTGGGCGAGGCTCCCTGATAAGGGATTATTATTGTCAAATATGGCATATCGACGTTTGGGTACTTCTCCATATGTAATGTTTTTAATGAATAAATTCCTCCTACAATAATAAGAGGTATGACTAATAGCATTGTTAAAGCATTTCTCATACTAAAACGGATGAATCGTTTCATATTTCACCTTCCTAATTTTATATTAAATCTACTCCTGCTCCATTTGAATAACAGGCAATAATAAATCTAACTGTGTAAAATCATCACCTCGATACCACTCTAGAATGGAACGCGTGGGGACCCATTTATGTTGAAGTGCATATTGTAGTAATTTAATATAGCCATCCTTAATCGTTGACATATGCTCTTTAAATGGTAATGCCAGACATATACAAGCAGGCATATGTTCAATAAAATCACAATCTATATATATATTTAAATTTGTGTCTACTGGAACGCCAAAGCCAATTTGGGCTTTAATTTCGTCTTGCCCCGATAAATAATTTAAGTAGTAGCTTTTAATACGGATATTTAATTGTTTTATTTCATTTGCTCTTTGTGCAAAGCTTGCTCCAAATTTGCCTGTCGTAGATTTAGCAGTAAACCAAATAATTTTTTCATCGTTTTTATCAATTAAATAAATATCATCTCGAATTGAGTCACTTTCTAAATAGCGCAGGCTAATATCCAATAAATCTCGTTTTCTCTTCATATGCTGAATCCATTTTTGCATCATCTTTTGACGATTCGTTTCATCCTGCTCCTGTAAATAATGTTGAATCTCATTAATAGGAACATCCGCCAAACGCAAAGTGGATATTAACTTTACTGTTGCAATCTGGCTGTCTGCATACACTCGATAGCCATTTAAACTCCTTTCCTCTGGTAGTAGTAAATTTTTGGTTTCATAAAAGCGTAGTGTGCTTTTGGTGATACCTGTTCTTTCTGAGAACTCTTGAATAGTCATATATTTTTTCACATCATCACACCTCTCAATTTCAATGGTAAACCTTCAACCAACTTGAAGGTCAAGTGTTTCTCTAAGATTTGTTTTTCATGTCGTTGAGGCAATAAAAAAAGTCCCTTATATCAGGGACTCCTAGAAAAAGTTAATTATTTTACTGTATCACTTTCTTCAAACCGTAAAATTCTCTTTGTCGCTAAAGCCATGATCACCATTAAAAAACCAATCATTATAATAGGAACATAGATTTTACTACTAAATACCTCAAATAATAAGCCATACAAAATTTGCCCAATTGGTGCCATACATTGTGAAACGGCAATAATAATAGCCATAACCTTCCCTAAATTTTCATTTGGTGTTTCTTTTTGGACAACTGTAATGACGTAAATGGAAATAACCGTCATAATCATAGCTATCAAAAGGGTACTTACAACAAAAACAATATAAGATGGATAGTAGCCAAAAGTAAGCATAAGAGGCATAACTGAAATAGCCATTGGAACAATCAATAATGCTGTGACGAAAATCCAAATATACAAATTCGTAATACCCAATTTTTTTGCAAAGTATCCCATCGATAAAGCCCCTAAAATAGTAGCAAAATCGATTAATCCCATTGCTATTCCATATAAAGTATCGCTACTTTGCATTGTGACACGGAGAATAATCGGTACACCTACAACAAACAATGGTGTTAATAATAAATTTAATAGTGCCGCTAAAATCATACATTTGAATATAAACGATTGCTTCATTACATAGCTAAAGCCCTCTTTCAAATCATTGACAAGTATTGGAATAATATGTCCGTCCTGTTCTCGTTGAGTAAATGGTATCGTAATAAACATCTCTAATAGGGCTGATAGAAAAAAGAGCACACCACTCATGATGACAAGTACTTTTAAGCCAATCATGCCGTATAATATCCCTCCTAGCACAGGAGCCGCTACACCCGACAATGCTTGAATCCCATTAACTATGCCATTTGCTTGCTCAAGCTTCTCTTCTTCTACAAGTACAGGGATACTGGCCATTACCGCTGGTGTATACATCGCACTAACAAGTGAAAGTAACATCATGACGATACCGATAAAAACGATAGAACTATTACCATTTATAAGCCAGAATAAAAGAATAAACACAATTATACTACTCACAAAATCAAATATGACCATTAAATTACGTCGATTGAATCTGTCAGCAATAGCCCCTCCAAGTGGTGCAAGTAAAATTGGGATACTTGAAATTGCAAATAGGACGGCAAAAAGATCCGCACGACCTGTTATATCTAGTACATACAGTGAAAGAGCAAATCTTAAAAGAGCAGATCCTAAAATTGAAATAATTTGCCCTATCACCATTAGGTTAAAATCTTTTGAAAAGCCTTTTCTTGTTATCTGAGATTCCATTCGAATAACCCCTTCCTTTTGCTCAATGGATGTTAAACCCTTCAGCCATCACTCATTTTTCCAGTGTAAGTTCGTTTTGAATTTCTGCGAACTTTATAGACCGACTGTCGGTTTACAAATATTATATGGTATCTCTCCAAAAAAAGGAACAACTATTTCATTTATTTCTCATATTTTCCATACCCTAAAGCATTCACTGTTTGAAAAATTTGAAAAAGCTAGCCCTTATTCGGACTAGCTTTGGAAATAAATTTTAACTTGTTCAATTAACGCTTTTGTTGCTTCACTTACATAACGCTCTACTCGATAAATAATTGATAAACTGCGGCTAGGTATGTCGTCCTGAATGTATACGATTTGCAAGGTAGGATCATTCATCTCTTTGATTAACGGATAAGGTTGTACAGTTACCCCTATATTTGCTCTAACAAGATTAATAATTGACGTTACTGAACTTGTCTCAAGAATGGAGTTTAATTGAAAGCCATGTTTTTTCACCGTCTCCTCCACTATTTCCCGCCCTAAATAACCTTCAGGATACATAATCAATGGAAGATCTTTTAATTCCCCTATTTTTATACTTTCTCGATTTGCCATCGGATGCTCCTTCGAAACAATTAACACATATTCCTCCAGACAAAGCGGAATCGTAACAAGCTGGTTATTTGGAAGAACGTTTATAGCAATACCAATATCGACCTCATTGTCAAGAACCTGTCGTACAATTTCGATAGATGACATAATCTTTAATTTAACTCTGGGAAACTTTTGGTGAAAATCGATGATGAGCTGAGTAATTCGATAATCTAAATCAGATGGCATTATCCCGATTCTTATTTGTCCTATTTGCATATCCTTTAAATCTTTAATGGAGTCTTTGACATTTTGTAAAGTACCTAATATTTCTGTTCCATAACTTATCAGTAGTGTGCCTGCCTCAGTAAGCACGATTTTTTTGCCAATTCGATCAAACAACGGTAACCCAATCTCATCCTCAAGTACACGTATTTGCTGACTTAGCGTCGGCTGTGAAATACCAAGTTTTTCAGCAGCTTTTGTAAAATGCAGCTCCTCACAAACAGCCATAAAGTAGTGAAGATGACGTATTTCCAATAGATCACGACCTATCATAGTTTTTACCTATCATTATAATAGTAATAATAGTATTGTACAATTATATACATTGTTATAGACTTCAAATTGTTATTATTATTAAGCTATAGATGGAGTTGAATAAACATGAAATTAAAACATAAGATTATACCAATTATTGCTGTAATTTTAGCTTCCTTTAATTTACGACCTGTGATAACTTCCGTTTCACCGTTGTTAGGAACTATTCGAGAGTCATTACAAATGAGTGCTGCTACTGCAAGTTTACTAACTTCATTAGCTGTACTATGCATGGGCTTATTTGCACCATTTGCCATAAAACTTGCTAATCGCTGGAGTATTGAACGGGCCATTGCCTACTCACTGATTCTTATTGGACTGGCAACAGCCGCAAGATTTTTTGCCTATTCTGCATGGGTGATGCTGCTTACAGCTCTTCTTTCAGGTATTGGTATCGCTATCGTAGGACCATTATTATCTGGCTATATTAAACAAAAATTCACGAATCCTTCTCGTGTAGTTGGTATATATTCGTTAGCATTGGTTGTAGGCGCTTCGCTTGGCTCAGGGCTTTCCATACCATTAAGTACTCTTTTCCATACATGGCAAGCGGCTGCTGCATCATGGGCTATTCTTGCTGTCATAGCTGTTTTCTTTTGGTGGAAACCAATTGACAAGAAGCCAGTTCCAACTACCTCAGACATTTCTAGTGCTGAAAATAATTTAAAGCAACTACTAACAAATCAAAAAGCTTGGCTATTAACTGGTTTTTTTGGCTTAATGGCTTTCATGTTTTATACAATTATGGCCTGGCTGCCGCCTATAGCAGAGGATATGGGCTATAGTAAACAAGAGGCTGGCATAATGTTAACACTATTAACGGTTGCACAAATGCCTGCAACATTTTTAGTACCGATTTTAAATAATCGTTTTCAGCATAGAGCCGTTTGGTTAGTAGGATGTTCGATGTTAGAATTAACCGGTCTATTAATGTTACTATTTGCCATTAACCCTTGGCTAAGTAGTATCCTTATTGGTATCGGTGCAGGTGGTTTATTCTCATTGGGATTAACATTACCAATTGATGAGGCCAAAAACATTAAGGAAGCAAGTATCTTGGCTGCTATGACACAATCGGTTGGCTTCGTATTTGCCGCTCTCGGTCCACTATTTGTTGGTCTTATACGAGATTTCACAGGCAGTTTTACAGCAGCCATTATTGGCATGATGGTTATCGTCATTGCCATGATACTTATTCAAATAAAAATCGGTAATCAGAGGGCTAAAGATACTTCGAGAGAGACGGCTACTGCACCATAAATCAATTTCGCCTTGGCGTAATTGCGTCCAGATTTTTTTGAGCTCTCTCTAAAAGCTCATCAAATTCCGTGACATCCGCCGAGGTCAACAGGCGTTTATGCGCCTGCTGAAAAGGAAAAAAACTGCATGCATCTTGCCATTCTATAGAGGTGGTAGTAGATAAAAAAAGACGATTTTATCCAAAGTAGAAAAAATCGTCGAACGTGGATCTGTAGCCCATTTCGCAGATCATTCCATTTATCATTTTTTAGATTCTAATATTAACGAGGTTCAATTAAAGGACTTCTTCTTAGAGAGCCTAGGATCTGTGTTTGAGCATGATCTTTTGCATGGTACAAGCTATCTTCTTACATTAGAAAATTATTTTATTAATCATATGAATATTAGTGAGACAGCAAAGGAAATGTTTATTCATCGCAACACATTAATTTACCGTATCGAAAAAATTAAAGAAATTTTAAAAACTGATTTAAAAAACTATGAAGAACTTTTACAAATCCAACTAGCCTTAAGAATTTATCGATTACTTGGAAAGTCTTTATATCATGATAAGTTCACAGACTAACATAGTGGATGTCATGCAAAAATCAAAAGGTGATGATTTGGACGCTCATCACCTTTTATTGTTTGCAGCTTCATTGCAATTCATTTCATATTCAGTTCATAAACACATGCTATAGTAAAGCCATGAAACAATGAAGGAGGCTTATTTCTTTGCAGGAAACATCAAAAGATACTACTAAAAAACAAGATTGGCGACGTTTTATACAATTAGTAAAACGGGCTGAACCACCTATTTGGCTGCTAGTTATTTCCTTAATTATGAGTTTAGCTACAACGGGCGTAGGCTTTATCGTCCCATTATTTACAAAACAATTAGTGGATGGCTTTTCATTAGAATCCCTTGATTATTGGCAAATCATTTTGCTTGGTATTGCCTTTATTGCACAGGCTATTGCTAGCGGATTATCCATTTATTATTTAAATCGTGTTGGGCACCATGTTGTGGCAAAATTACGAGATCAACTTTGGCGCAAGCTGTTACATTTACCAATCCCCTATTATGATGAACACGATACCGGTGAAACATTAAGCCGTGTTACTAATGACACAGCAGTCGTGAAGGAGCTTATTACGGAGCATCTAGCAAACTGTTTATCTGGTGTTATTTCCATCATCGGTTCTATCATTATCCTCTTATTCTTAGATTGGAAAATGACGATGGTGATGCTAATCGCTGTTCCACTTGCGATGGTTATTCTAATGCTGCTTGGAAGACGTATGTTTGTGATCTCAAAGGGTATGCAGGATGAGACAGCGAAGTTTACTTCCGTGTTAAATCAAGTTTTACCTGAAACACGCTTAGTTAAGGCATCTAATGCGGAGCAAATTGAATATGAGCGTGGAAAAAAGGGCATTACGAATCTCTTTACATTTGGCTTAAAAGAAGCAAAAATTCATGCGCTTATTTCGCCACTAATTTCATTTGTACTAATGTCAGTACTTGTAGCTATTATTGGCTATGGAGGTGTTCGTGTTTCCTCTGGGGAACTGACTGCTGGCGATATGGTAGCATTTATTTTATATTTAATCCAAATCATTATGCCTATGACGCAATTAACAATGTTCTTTACGCAACTTCAAAAGGCTATGGGGGCTACGGAACGAATTAGCGAGTTACTTGAACACAAAGAAGAACATATTGAAGACGGCTTAACAGTAGAAAAAGTAGATCAACCGATTTATGTTAAAAATGTCGACTTTTCTTATGGTGAGGAACCGATTTTGTCCAATATTAACTTTACAATTGAGCCAGGCAAAGTAACGGCCATCGTTGGACCAAGTGGTGGTGGGAAAACAACAACATTTTCTCTATTAGAGCGATATTACCAGCCAACTGGCGGTAGCATCACATTAGGAGATATACCAATTGAAACCTTCTCACTCCACTCTTGGCGCAGTCAAATCGGCTATGTGGCGCAGGAAAGTGCCCTGCTATCAGGAACTATTCGTGAAAATATTTGCTATGGCATTGAGCGTGAAGTGCTGGATTATGAGCTAGAAAGAGTGGCTAAAATGGCCTATGCTGATCAGTTTATAAATGATCTTCCAGATAAATTTGATACAGAGGTTGGAGAACGAGGAATCAAGCTTTCAGGTGGGCAGCGTCAGCGTATTTCCATTGCAAGAGCACTATTACGGAACCCGCAGATTTTAATGCTTGATGAAGCAACATCGAGTTTAGATAGTAAGTCAGAGATTTATGTACAAAAAGCGTTAGATAATTTAATGCAAGGCCGCACAACATTAGTCATTGCTCACCGTCTATCAACAGTTGTAGATGCCGATCAAATATTGTTTATAGAGAAAGGGCATATTACAGGCTGCGGTACACACGAAACACTCTTTGAGACACATGAGATGTATCGTGAGTTTGCGAAGCAGCAATTACGAATTAAAGAGGATTAACGAAGGGATATGTTTAGATGACAAAACTATTAGTGGTGGATGATGATGCGCATATTCGAGAATTAGTAAAAGTATTTTTACAAAATGAAGGTTTAGAAGTTATAGAAGCTACGGACGGTGTCGATGCACTGTCCAAGTTAGCCTCTGAAAAAGTGGATATGGTTGTGATGGACATTATGATGCCTAACATGGATGGCTGGACATTATGTGAGGAAATACGGTCATTCAATACAGATCTCCCTATCCTCATGCTCACTGCTAAAGGAGAAACCTCCCAAAAGGTCAAGGGCTTTCATCTTGGCACAGATGACTATCTCGTGAAGCCGTTTGAGCCTGCCGAGCTGATTGTTCGAGTAAAGTCGATATTGAAAAGGTATCGCATATCCCTCTCTCAGATTGTAGAAGCTGGCAATGTCAAACTCAATCGCCAGACGCATGAAGTCGATATGAACGGAGAGATTATTATACTTCGGTTAAAAGAGTTTGAGCTATTATTTACGTTGGCAAGCTATGCAGGTAAAACATTTTCACGCGAACAATTAATCGAAGAAATTTGGGGCTATGACTATGAGGGAGATGAACGAACAGTCGATGTCCATATTAAAAGAATACGCGAACGTTTTCCACAAGAAATGAGTGGCTTTGCCATTCGCACCATTCGTGGTCTTGGCTATCGCTTGGAACTGGAATCATGAGAAAGCGAAGATTCTTTTTAAGATTGGCAATGGTCTTTTGTCTGTTCCTCATTGCGAATACTGTATTTGCTTTTATGTCCTTTCACACAACTACATGGCTCTATGGTCGGTTAGGGTTAGCGCCTCATGGTTTTTGGCTACAATTAGGAACGGTAATTGGTGTATTTGTGCTCTTTGCCTGTTCAGCCGCTATTATTTTTTTAATAGGGCTTAATCGACAACGCAATTACTGGGATACCATTGTTGATGCATTAAGACAAATGGCCAAAGGTGATTTTAATATCCAATTAGATTTAAAAGGAGATGAAGAGGACCAATTTGGCCAATTAATACATGGTATCAATCATATGGCTGTTGAATTAGGTGAGCTTGAAAGAATGCGTCAAGAATTTATTTCAAATGTCTCCCATGAAATTCAATCACCTTTAACATCTATTAATGGCTTTGCGAAAGCTCTTAAAAATATTAATCTGCCTGAAGAAAAGCGTCAGCACTACTTAGAAATTATTGAATTAGAAAGTAATCGTTTATCAAAAATAAGTGATAATTTGCTTAAACTTACTTCCCTAGAATCACAGCATCATCCATTTGAGGCAAAAAATTATAGACTTGATAAACAATTACGCAATGTTGTACTGGCACTTGAGCCTAATTGGATACTCAAACAACTCGACTTTGATCTTCAACTTGAAAACATAAGCATTACAGCAGATGAGGATTTGATGAATCAAGTATGGATGAATTTGCTAACGAATAGCATTAAATTTACGCCTGTCTGCGGTACAATTACTTTGTCTATGACGCAGCAGCTTGATACAATCACAGTTATAGTTCAAGATACGGGCATTGGTCTATCCGAAGAACAGCAAATGCATATTTTTGAGCGATTTTATAAGGCTGATCAATCACGAACAATTGCAAATGGCGGCAGCGGCTTAGGATTAGCCATCGTCAAAAAAATTATTGAGATGCATCATGGAACCATTGCTGTAGAGAGCAAGCTAACTGAATTTACATCCTTTATCATTACATTGCCTATCGATAGTATACAAACTCGTGCAAACGACTAAGACCGTCTGCACGAGATAATTCTATTAGTAAGCAACCTTTCTAAAATATCGATACACTTTGTTAAGCTTTTGCTGTTGCTTCCCCTTTTTACTCTCCATATTACCAAACTCAAAAAATTTCACTTTCTTCATCCCTACATACTTAAACAAAGCTCTTTTCATTAAAATTTTATGGGCATTATTCAACCATAAGAAAGGATAATTCGTTGGTCCCTTCATCGTAGACACACAGACAACTGACTTCCCTTTTAAGAGTCCTATAGGGAATAATCCCTTTGTATCCCGATAAGCAAAATTTGAAGCAAATAATTGATCAATATAGCCCAGCAGCATGGCTGGAGGTCTCCCCCACCAAATTGGATAGACAAAGACGATTTGATCTGCCCATGTAAGCTGTTGTCGGTATTTATCTAATTTCGGATCGCGGTGCATATCACGACGTCGTTTATCCTCATGGAATACTAATCGTGGATCGAATTCTTCCTCATATAAATCTAGTATTTGTATTTCTTCTATTGCAGGATTCTCCTGACATCCCTTTTTAACCTCCTGAAAAAAAGCATAATTTAAACTTTTATGATTTGGATATGTATAGACAATTAACGTTTTCATTATGTGCCCCCTATTACTTATCATTTGATAACAAAATAATAATCCATTTAATTTTTGTTGTCAAATGATAATTGTTTTAAGACAAGTTATTTGTTATCTTGACAATAAGAGGTGATCCAATTGGATAAAAGCAGTTTATTTCATCAATTCGTGACGTTTACAGCCACTGTCCACCAAGTGACTCATGATCTCACTCAAAATGTGACAGTTGCCAATATAACACCGCTTCAATATAAAATTCTAGAATATATTAAAGTAAGCCAGCCCGTCACACCGACCGAAATAAGTGAATGTCAGCATATGTCCTTGCCCAACACAAGTCGTGAACTACGAAAATTACAAGAACAACATCTAATTGAAAAATTTAACGATACGGAGGACAGAAGAAAGCAGTATATTCGCTTGTCCGGTGAAGGAGATAAAATGATGGACGAAGCCTTTGCCTGTATCGAAGAACGCTTTTTACAGCTTATTCAACATGCGTCAAAGGATGATTTAAAGGACATTCAACATGCCCTAGACATCCTCGATCAAAAGGTTTTTCAACAAAAGGACTAAGAATATGCTGCTTTAGATAGTTAGATTTTAGTAACTATTGAAGTAGTTGTGATTTTTTTCTCATTGAAGTGCTATTTCCAAAACTGAGCTGATTATTTCTTTACTTTTTTGTGATCATTTTCAGGACTAAAGCGATCACTTCGATCACTTCCTTACACTAGGTGAGCATTTCTTGGACTGAGCTGAGCATTTCTTAAAGTGATCAATTAACGAAATCGCTCATTCCCTTAATCAATATATTCGCTCGATAATTAATATTTTCACTAAACTTGCCCCATAAATTCGTAACCCATTGGCTTTTTCTTTAATAGTATATTGGTGTATAGAAGGAGGAGACTCAAGTGGAAGTAGTAGTATTTGATAGGAAGTGGATGGAGGAGCATTTAGAGACACTTCCATTTTGGCAACAATCAGCCTATACGGACTTTGCTGCCACAATTGCTGATGAAGCGAATACTTTTCCATGTGTACCTGCAAGGATGGGTTTTTTATCGAACCATCTGCGCTATAGTTTTGTCGGGGATCCACGGGAGGAACAATCAATCAAGAAATTAGCACAATGCTTAAAGGAATATGCGAAATTCTCGCAAACATATGGGAAATACACAACCCTCGCAGTTTTCTTTCATACCCCGAACGATATGCTTAACCATTTTAAAGTCACGGATTATCAACAATTATTTTGGACCATTTTAAACAATTTAACTAAAATTGATGATATCGAGTGGCCTGAGGAAATTCCAACTGATCCAACTCACACTGAATGGGAATTTTGTTTTAACGGTGATCCCTATTTTATCTCGTGTGCAACGCCCGCCCACAAATTACGTAGGAGTCGCCATTTTTCTACGTTGTTAATGGCAATTCAACCTCGCTGGATATTTGAAGAAATTAACGACACTACTGCATTCGGTCAAAAATTAAAAAAACTAGTTCGCCAACGTATTGTTGACTATGATGCGCTTCCAGGACATCCTGATTTAAAATGGTACGGACAAGAGGATAGTTACGAATGGAAGCAATATTTTTTAAGTGATGACAATCATAGTCCATCCAAATGTCCTTTTTCGCGGATGTCACAGAATAACATACATTAAGTCTCGTTTTTTTCCCTTTTCACAACAATCCAGGTCGCAATGCCTATTAGGACCATAAAGAGCAGGCTCACGAAAAAACCGAGCCTGCTCGTTTTTTCTCCCAATGTGCCAGACACCGTTATAGCGATGAGTAACATCCCCATACTATTTTTCACATGCTCCCATTTGGATAACTCCATGAGCTTCATATACGTCACTAAAATAAAGAGCCAGTTGTAGATCAGCATTAGACCAGCAGCTGTAACCATATATTCAAAAATCTTTTCTGGCATAAGAAAGCCAATCACAATTGTTATCACTAAACCACCCGCTAAAAATAAAAATGCAGGAAATGGTACTTTCCTTTTCCCTTTCTTCGCTAGTATTTTAGGGGCATCATGATCTTCTGCAAGTGTAACGAGAATTGTAATAACCGCATATAGCGAAGCAACCATTGTTGAAAAGCCAGCAATAATTAAAACACCATTAAAAACATCTGTCACAAAGGGTATATGATAACCCTGTAGAGCCGTAATAAAAGGGCTCTTCTCAAGATTAAAATCTTTCCAGGAGACCAGTACCAATGCAAGTGCAATGGCCATTATAAAAATAATTGTGATAACAATCAGCATGATTCTTCCTGCTTTTGGTGCCTCTTTAGGATTTTTTAAATCGATGACCATTAACCCCATCACTTCAATGCCTCCATAGGCGTAAAAGGCATACAGTAGTCCAAGCCAAATTCCTTTTATACCTTGTGAGAAAAATTCTTCGTAATTCGAATACAGTGAATCAAGTGTTGACGATTGCGAGCCTTTCACGATAATTATTGCAGCTACGATAATAAACATGATAATCGCCGCTGCCTTTAATGCCCCAAAGATATTTTGAAAGTTTTCAAAGCCCTTCATACCAGTTAAAATAACAACTAGCGCTAATGCAGCATAAATAGACGCAGCCACCCATAATGGCAAAGCAGGAAACCAAAACTTCGTAAAAATACCTAGTGCCATCAATTGGCTCCCCATTATGAGAATCTCGGATATCAAATAAACCCAGCCATTACTAAATCCTGCCCATCTACCAAATGCTTGCTTGGCATAGGTACGAAACGAGCCTTTATCAGGGTTAGCAACAGACATTTTTACTAATGCATCATACACAATGTAAGTACAAATTGCTGCTAATAAAAAAGGAATTAACACAGCTGGTCCACTTTTATGAATGGCCATACTTGTCCCAAGAAAAAAACCTGTTCCCAGTGTACAACCTATACCGAGAAGCGAAAGCTGCCACCAAGACAACCTTCCTTTACTTGTTTTAGCTGTCATTTTAATCAACCCTTTTTGCTTACTTTCTTACCAACGGCAGTGTCATGCAACGAATGCCTCCACCACCCTTTTCAAGCTCCGTGACTTCAACTTCAAGCAATTTCTTTTTTTGCAGTAGCGGATGCATCATCAATTGCTGTTTCGTTGCTTGCTTACTAATCAATAATGTTTCCGGATCAATATTCACAAAATTAATGTCAGGAATTGTTTTATATTTTTCAAGCCAATATACGTCGAAGCCATGTCTTTGTAAAAATTGTTCTACCATGTCAAAACGACTGCTTTGAGCTGTGAACACCTGCACTGGAAAATAACGTACAAAACTTTTAGCAATCACCAAATTAGCGTTCGCTACATTACAGTTCATATCTAAATGAAGCGTATCATTTCCTTTTGGCAAATCAATAACGGCAATTTCTGAAAATCCTTCTTGAAAGATGCTAGCCTTAATACTTTCGACAGCCTCTAATGTCGTTCTCATACCAAGATTAATGAGCACAGCATCCTTATTTAAAATCATCATATCTCCACACTCGAATGGATGAAGAGGCTGCGACTTACTCATAAATTGTTCTGGAAACCACTTTGCTAAAAGTGAATGTGCAAGTGGATACTCTGGACATCTTAACGAGCTCCCTGCATTTCCAGGTAATATTTTATTGCCAAAGACACAGGCAAGATCGCGCACAAAATAACGATTAATAAGTTGCTCACTTAACAAGTGTTGTTCATTGGCTAGTTCTTTGGCATAATCTATAACTTTTACACCTGCATGTTCAAACGTTTCCTTCAATTCCATAAAGTTATCTATTGCTTTTTTATGGCTAACAGCCGCACTCCAACCAACGTTCTCAGCTATTGTTATATCTGTTACATCTAAAATTGAAGGTGCACAAAGCATAACAACCTTTAATTCCTCATGCTCTGACCAGCAATTCACTTGATATGAATCCATCATATTCTCCCCTTCTCCATAACGATCTCTGTTAGCGTTACCATCGTGATTCAGATTATACAAATGCAAATAAAAGAAGGATTTCTTTATTATTTAGATAATTAATACAAAGATATAAATAATAACAGAAATGAGTGTTACCATGGAATACTATCAATTTTTACGACAATATGTAGGACATCAACCTATTATTTTACCTGGTTCAGCTGTCATCATTCTTAATAATGCAAACGAAGTATTATTGCAAAAAAGATACGAAGGAGGGTGGGGACTTCCAGGTGGTTTGATGGAATTAGGAGAAAGCTTAGAAGATACCGCTAAAAGAGAAGTGCTAGAAGAAACAGGATTGACTATTACAAACCTACAGTTACTAGGCATTTTTTCAGGGCCAGATTATTATATTAAAATGTCTAACGGGGATGAATTTTACTCCGTTACGGCCATCTACTATACAAAAAATGTAAAAGGCGATTTAGTGATTAATTATCATGAATCAGAGACAATGCAGTACTATTCATTAATAGATTTACCAGATGGATTAACAGCTATAAATCGGAGGTTTATTGAGTCGTATGTATCACAAATACTTTAGAGAGAAAACCACCAAGTTCTCTCTCTAAGCTACTGTTACGTAAAATACTCTAATTTCGCTTGAGGAAAGAATTTTTGCATATAGCCATACAAATGTTCCTTAATATCTTCCTCTTCTTCTTTTTGATAAATATATTTACCAATCCCATATTTGCCCCATTTATATCGTCTCACTGTCTCATCGAGCTCTAGCTTTGTCATGGGATAATTTTTTTCAATCACACGTTTAGCTGGCTTTGTAAAACGATGCTGAATAAACTCAAACGTTATATCCTCTCGTACCTCCTTTGGCAGTTCAGCATCCAATCGCTCAAACATATGATAATAGCCCTCCTGCCATCCATCATGAAGATAGATGGGGGCGACGATAAAGCCAAGCGGGTATCCGGCCCTTGCCACTTTCCCAGCTGCCTCAATCCGTTTTATTAACGGGGATGTACCTGGCTCAAAATGCTTAATGACATAATCGGCATTTACACTAAAACGAAACCTTGTCTTCCCATTATGCTTCGCGTCCAATAAATGATCCACATGATGGAACTTCGTCACAAATCGTAATTGACCTAATTCATTTTGACCAAAATGCTCGATGGCTCGCTTCAACGTGTGTGTTAGATGATCAATTCCTACAATATCAGAGGTACAGGATGCCTCAAAGCGTGTGATGTCAGGTGCTCGTTCTGCCATATAATGATCAGCCTGCTCCAGAATTTCATCGACATTCACATAGGTACGTATATAAGGTTTACTGCCCATCGTTGTTTGTAAATAACAATAATGACAATGCCCCATACAGCCAGTTGCAAATGGAATTGCATATTCAGCTGAGGGCTTAGAAGTATCAAATTTTAAGGTTTTCCGAATCCCTACGACTAATGTAGATTTGGCTACCCGATACTTTTGAAAATCATTATCTCCTGGGAGATCTCTCACTTGATTGTGCGAAGTTGTATAACGAACTTCGATACCCATCTGCTCAAACTTTGCCTTTAGCTCCTGACCTAGTGGATATTGAAGTGCATCTGGTTCAAAATAGACGAGCTGAGGGATAAATGGTTTATTCATGATATTCTCTCCCTTAATGAAAATACTGATGATAGGCCTGCTCAGCCGCCATCTCACTTGAAAAAATCAATGTATCATTTGTTATTGGATAATACGTTTCAAATAAAAAAAGGGCTAGCTCCTCTGGTTGTTCTGGATGATAAACCACGGCGGCTTCCTGTATATTCGCTACATCCTGAATATGAGGATTACGATAAAAAATATAAACGATATCACCGACATTGTATTGTTGCTGCATCTCTTCACCTTCCTCCGTCTTTCCATTAGTTTGGTGAAAATGTAAGAGGATTATGTTTATCTTATAAAATTCTTTTTTAGCTTCTGAAAAACGAGAAAAAAGTGAGCCCCTATTTTCAATAAAAGGCTCACTTTTCAAATTTATTTGGATAAATCAATTTTTTTATTTAATAAATATATAGTCAGACCACCTACAGTCATAGACAATAATTCCCCTACTCCCACTGTAAACCATGTAGCCCAAAATGGAAGGTCATAAAGGATTGTTAATTGTCCAACAACCGTAAACATTGATATAGCAAAAATCAATGCGGTCACTACCATTTTTACAATGTCATTTTTCATATGTTTTGTGATGCTTCTGCAAAGTATTAACACTAGAAAAGTCGCAATCCCACCAATCGGCACATCTAATATCCATGTTGGCGACATGAAATTAGCGAGTATTACGCCTATCGTCACCGCTGCAACATAGCGCTTATTGTACAATGCCAGATAATTAAACATCTCTGACAAACGCAGCTGGACAGCGCCAAAGCTAATGACTGACAATAAAACAGTTACAGCAACATATAAAGCTGCAACAAGGGCCGTCTTTGTAAGCTCACTTACAGAAATACGGCTAGACTCTTTTACAATAGATATATTCAATTTTATTCTCCTTTGTAAAATAGCATATCGCTATTTTAGTAATAACTACGACCAAAGGAAGAGAGCTTTTCGCCCTATCTGAAGTGCCGCAGTGCAAGCCAATTTTTGCTTACCTGCGTATTATAGCAGAAGAATATCTTATTGAACAATGCTATTTTGTCAGCCAGCCACCATCAATTGGCATAACAGTTCCATGAATATAATCAGCTACAGAACTTGCCAAGAAGAGTGTTAAATTCGCTACTTCGTGCGGTTGTGCCCAGCGACCAGCAGGCGTTTCATCGGCTACCCATTTAGCCATTTCACCATCTCCTTCAAAATCTGCCTGATTCATGGGTGTTTGGATGGCACCTGGTGCTATAGCATTGGCACGAATGCCTTCACGACAATAATCTAAGTCTAACTGCTTCGTATAGCCAACAATAGCATGCTTAGAAGCTGTATAAGCTGCACCTCCACCACCTGCAACTAGTCCAGCAATCGATGCCATATTAATAATAACGCCAGACTTCCTTTCTACCATATGAGGCAGAATCGTATTCGTAACGAAATAAGTTCCCTTTAAATTGGTATTCATAATAGCATCCCAAAGCGCTTCATCTGTATCCAGAGTTTTGGCAAAACCATCTAAAATACCTGCCGTATTACATAAAATATCGATTTGTTTAAATAGCGATATTGCGCTATAAAACGACTTTTCAACATCCTTTTGCTTGCTTACACTGCCTAAACAGTAAGAAAATTGCCCAGGAAATTGCTGTTGTAAATGGATTAAACCAGCTTCGTCCAAGTCAAATCCAAATACATTTGCGCCATTTTCCAAAAAGGCAATGGCCTGAGCCTGACCAATTCCTGAAGCGGCACCTGTAATAAAAACCGTCTTTCCCTGATACTCTTCAAATTTCATAACATCTCTCCTCAAAACAAAAGAAGCCACCTCTATTGAGATGGACTCCTTTATTTAATCAACAATAATCCAATCATCGGCTAATAAATCACAAACTGTCGGTGTAAACATTGTATAACCCTCACCATGTACATTAATTAAAAAATAAGGATTTAAAGTCTCGCCTTCATGCTCTCCTTTGCCAACTAGCTTTACATACAATTCAGCACCGCCCCAACCCTTACGAATCACTTTTTCTCCTGCTTTTAAGCGTGGTAATATTTCTTCAAACGTCATTCCATTCAACCTCTTTCAACATTCTTTATCGAAATAGTATACTGGAATTCTCAAATGTTAACAATAGAATAATGAGCTACTAAACATCTTTGTAAATTTACAATACATCAGGTAATCGATGCATATACATTTCTAATGCATTTGTATGTGAACTTAAAGTAGCCATTGTGTTTTTATTAGGTGCAGTGTAGATAATAGGATAATCTGTTTCTTCAAGCTTTTCGTTTATTGGAAAGGCTAGTATTTCCTCGTTTACAGAGAATTCAGCCTGAACGCCCGGTTTATTGCCACGAGCATCTAAACGAATCCAACGATTTAAAGACCTTAGATAAACTCCATTTAAGGCATGGAGACAATAGCCTTCTTCTGGGGTATGAAAGAGCATTAATCGTTGATAACAAAAACCAGTTGGAATCCCTGCACCTCTTAGCAGCGCTGCTAATAGATTAGACTTTGCGTAGCAGATTCCCTCACGCTCTGTTAGAACTTCTGAGGCTTTACAAGTAATATTTGAACTTTGAATGTCCCCAGAGTGTGATATTTCATCTCTAACAAATAGGAAAGCTGTCCTCACCATTTCTATTTCCGAAGATTGGTTCTCAAAGATCTCACCAATTTTTTGATAAATTAGTGGATGACGATAATCCACATATTCCAGTTCTTGTAAATATTCATTTAAATCCGTCGCCTCAGGAATCAGCTTCATAAATCTAATTCTCCTTTTGGAATAATTATAAATAAATACGGATTTTTATGCAAATAGATTTATATAGTCATTTGACTATCGCTGCTGTTCACAACAGTTTTTTGGCTACCTGAGCGGGTCTCTTCGCTAGCCGAGCAAATTTTTTCTCTGCCTGAGCAGTTTTCTAGCCCCAGTACTTCTTCATCTGTACCTGCTCTGTCGTCACTTCAAGTCCATTTTTAAGGAAAAACTCTGTTGCTGGGTTACTTGCAAAAAAATTCACTGTAGTGATTTTTACCATTTGATTCGTTATGGTCGATAGAAAGTACGGAATATCCTCCACCTTGCCATTTTCCAACAGCTCTAACTGGTACAAAATGATTCTGTCAATAGCTCCCTCTTGATTACATACTGTTCTATATAGTAGATAACCGATAGCTTCTTCGTGGTCATTATAAAAAACTTTTGCTTCCCCTTGTTTATTGCTCTGCCAGCTACATTGCCATGGAACCTCTTCCCGATAAACAGGTAAATGTGCAAGCTGCTCTGGTCTTATCGTTTTCACCTGCAATACCCTTTGTTTGTTAATTTTCGCTTCAAAATCTCCACTTAAATAGAGTAGGTGATCTGTAATGACATAGCCAAATTTCTTATATAAAGCAATGGCTGCCACATTCTCTTTAATAGCTTCAAGAGTTGCTATTTCAATGCCCTCTCTTTCATAAATGGCAATAGTTTCTTCCATTAAAGCTCGAGAGACACCCTTTCCACGATAATTCGGAGAGACGCCCGTTCCTCCATTCCAAGATGTTTTCTTGCCATCAATTTGTCTAAAGCCATTCATTACAATGCCAACAGGTTTATCATTTGCAAATGCAACAATTGACAGCTTTGGCGATAATCCTTCTCCCACAAGCCGAGTTAAAAACATCTCTTCATTCATATCAATCTCGACAAAATATCCTTCAAAGCCTTTATTCCAGGCATGTAGAACTTGTTCTAATGTGCATTGCGATACTGTTTTGATTTCCATAATTCCCCTCATTTCAATATAAAGTTACTGGTAATTGAGTCGAGCCAATTTCTCCAAAGTCAGCTTTTTGACAATTTCATAGCCATTTCCAGCACCAAGCGGCTTCACAACGACCACCCCCATATTTGAAATATGCCCTAACCCTATACCTTCTGGAAAGCTATGGGCAATGATTGCTTGATTCATTCGATATGGAGGCTTCTTTTCTAATACAGCCTGTAAGTTTGACAGTATTCTCGTCTGTTCATTTAGAGGGATTTTTCCACCTAACGAATAGATATCAAACCAAAAGGGATCAATTTGTATACATGTGTTTGGAAATGCAAGTTGTGCCGTCTCAATTGTACGACAAAAAGGACTTGCAATAATCGGTGAAGCAACTGGAATTTGCCAATGTCTCAGTAGTTGTCCAAAATATATTGCCTCCCTACGCCCCTCCTCAGATAGATTTCTCTGACTCATACAATCTTGAAAACTTAAATTCAGCTGATCTATACCGACTGTTGCTTCTCCATGTCGTGCATATAAAATGAATCCACCTTTTCTCCATAAATCAAGATCTGATATATTCAATTTTCTTTCCTCCTAATAATACCATTTAGCTTCATAGTAATATATGAATCAGCTGTCAGAAACGATCACTATATAGCCAAAAAAGCTTCCTACACTGTATTTATAGGAAGCTTAGCTGTTTATTTTATTGGAATATTTACAATGGCGGTTGTCTCTAAATGTTTGGATGAATCAATCGAAATTTGCCCGTTATATTTATGGACAATTTCATTGACAATAAATAAGCCCTGCCCTCTAATTTTCCCACTTTCTGGTTTTTTAGTGGAAAATCCTTGCTTATATATTTGGGAAGCATCTAAAATATTTGGCCCCGTATTGGTAACTTTAAATTCATAATACAGATCATCTGCATTACAACAAATAGTTATTTTCCGTTGCCCTTCTGGTAATTCTGTTGCAGCGTCAATGGCATTATCAATTAAGTTTGATAAAATTTTGATTAAATCTGTTGTCTTTATTTTATTAAAATCATTCTGTGAAATGGTGAAATCCATATCGATATTATGATTTTGGGCTGTTAATTTTTTCGTCTGCAATAAAATCGATAAGCCAGGATGATTAATATTTAACTTCAATGACCTAATCGCCTGCACCTCTTTCGACAGTGAAGATAAATATTGCTTTGCCTGTTCAGGCTTATCTAGTTGAAGTAGTCCATGCAATACTTGTATATGATTAGTAAAATCATGTCTTAGGGAGGATACAGAAGTAATTAAGGTTTTAATTTCAGCTAGATAGGTATCCTCCGTTGCCCCAACCTCTTTAGCAACCTCTTTTTGATACCATCTTTGTAAAAATAAAAATGAAGCAATCACAATTAAAATAAATACGCCATTAAAAATAAAGATAAACAGATTATCCTCGATTACTTTTCCCTTTATGCCATTCAGTGTATCCGCACTAATATCAATGCCAAGGTATGCAATAATCGTACCTGTTTTATCTCTAATTGGTGCTCCAACTGAAAGATAAGAACCATGTACAGAATCTGGGATTACCTCTGTCACATATGTTTCTCCCATATAAGCCCTTTGTACTTGCTGCTCAGGAACTGTACAGACCTCTCCAATATCAAAGCCTTCTGTTAATTCACTAGGCATTCCCATAATCATAGCATGTGAAACCTTTGGATTATCTACCTGTAAGGTATAAACAAATAATGCACCAAGTTTAATTCTCGCATCATTTAAATAGCTTCGTAATTCCCAATAGTAATCAGTCTTTTCTGGATTATTTAAAAATCGTTGGTACGCCTCCACATCGATTGAGGATGCAATCGAAATAGCAGCTTCCAGACTTTGGTTCGCAATGGATTCTTCTACCGTTTTTTTCATTTTAATATACGATGTAAAGATATTTAAACTAGTAAACAATAGTAATAAAATAGTTGATAGGATTAGGATTAGTTTTAATTTTCGATTTTTCATACTAAGTGGTACTTCCTCATCTCTAGAAATGAATAATGACATGACATGATGTAGCTGGAGCAAGGTTTTTATAGCGGCTATGTCAACCGAAACAAATTTGTAAATGATCGTAATCATTATACTATAATAAACTTCTTCTTTTTTAGTTGTTTAGTGTTCTTCCTTTAGAGTATATTTCTTGTTTATCCTACTTTATCAAAATCATAAAAGCAATTTTTATTTTAAGTGCCAAGCAAAGTAAAAAAAGAGAGTAGCCTGCAAGCTACCTCCTTTTCGAAAACATGTATGATTTTACCAAACAGCTTTAATTTGTATAGATGATGCCTTTTATCTCTTTTGGAAGCGTTAGAGCTCTCGCCAAGTATTCTTTAAATGAAAATGCTATTGGCTGTGCATTCCCTCCGATTCCGACAAGGATCTTTAATGTTTTCGGCTGATAAATAATCGTATGTAATGTGCCGAAGTATTCGTGATAATTATCATAAAATAATGGTGAATTTTCAGCATTAAAATGTTGATAGACGGCTGTAATGGAAAGCTCTTCCTCCAGTAATTTCGTTAAAAACCGCTTTCTGTGAATAGAACCTTCTATCATTTTCTTATTTTTTTCTATTAAATGTATGGATTCAAAATGATTTGTACAAATTAATGGGTTTTCCCGCTTTATCACTTGCTTCTGTGGGGTGGCTTCTACTACTATAGCTCTCCCGCTACAATCTGTCATAGAATAATTATAGCAGTAACCATGGGGAATTTCCTTTATTAACATACATGCCTCTTCGATTGTTTTACATTGCTCTAATAGTATACGAACAATTGTAGAAGCAATAAAGCCTTCTTCAGAGTACTCATGATTAACAAAATGCAGACCAACAACTAACCCGTATTCATTCATCCCATCCAGTCTACCAATGATTTGCTGACTAAACCCGATACTTGCATAACCATTCTCTGGATTAGAAAAGACAAGCCTAGCATCGTACAAAGCTGGACTGAAATCATAATTACGGACATACATCCCATCCTTCACTAATGCTGTGCAGCCCATCTCCGGAAAAGAAATAGAATAGCCACTGTACAATCTAAGCACAGTGGCTACCGATAAAGCTGAACCAGCACTCAAGCGTTCCATCTCATGGATGAGCTGTGGACAATGTTTCTGTAAAAGTTGTTTCGCTGTTTGAGTATTAGTAGATCTAGTTAAGTGCAGTAAAATATCTTTTGGCATCTGTAGTAAAGATAAAAGCCCCTTGCTTTGCTGTAAACCAATTTGGTGATAGCTACCGCTCACATTTTCAACTTTGACGATTAACCCTTCATAACCTGACATGTTGATTTCTCTCCCTTATTGAACTTACTTATTTTCCAACATCATAAAGCTTCAAGCAAATAGAAGGTCAAGAAAATAATTATGGACTAGGTATACCAGTACCTAGTCCATTTTTTTGTTTTTACGAGAAGTTCTAGTTTTATCCTGCAAATTTAAAAATGCTGGGCGTTTACCGTAGCCTTTAGGAGATAATCTCACTAAGGATTTTTTCATATCCTGCCAATCTAAATCTGCTCCTAAATTTAAATATGGAATGCCAAGCACTCGCAAATTTGCTGTATATAGCAGAATGAAAAAAATCGCTATAAAGAAGCCATACAAGCCGAAAAATGCTGCCGCTAATATAATGATAACGCGGAATATACTCATTGCCGTGACAAAGGATTGATTGACAAGCGTATAGGCTGCAATGCTAGAAATAGCAATGACAACTATCATCGAAGGACTAGTTATACCAGCTTTAATAGCTGCATCACCAATAATTAAACCTCCAACGACACTCATTGATCCACTAATGATACTTGGGAGCCGTATATTGGCCTCACGGAACATTTCAAACATAAATACCATTAGTAATATTTCTAGAACTGTTGGAAACGGAAGCCCTGTCCTTGATTGCACAACTGTTGCTAAAAGAATCAAAGGTAATTGCTCTTGATGATAGGTCGTAAGCGCTAGCCAGAAGCCTGGTAAAAGCACGCTAATTAATATGCCAACAATGCGTAGCAGTCTTTCCATAGAACTTACAAAAATCGGATAATAATAATCCTCGCCTGATTTAAAGACTAGAAGCACGTTTGCTGGTGTAATAATGGCATAGGTGACACCATCCACCATTATTACAATTCTACCATTGATTAAGGCCTGTACAGCAAAATCAGGACGACCTGTGTAATCATGTCTAGGAAGAATTTTTGCGCTTTGCTCAATTCTCTCCATTAAAATATCGCCACTAAACACAATATCCGTATCTACTTTTTGAAGATGTACTTTGATGTCCTCTAGCATTTCTTTATTAACAATATCATCCATATAAAGGATTGCTACAGATGTTTTAGAACGCTTGCCGATTTCATATGTTTCAACACTTAATGAATTTGTAGGTAATCGTTTTCGTAATAAAGCAATATTAATATCGATATCCTCAATAAAATCGTCTCTTGGACCCTTTATGACTAATTCAAGGGATGTTTCTCTAGGCTCTCGGTTTGGCTTTTTAGGAATATAACTTGTAAATAATAATTGTGCATCTTCAAAATACAGCAGCACATGTCCTTTATAGAGTTTTGTAATGACTTCCTCTTTTTCTGAGATTTTGTTCAAATGAGGAATGTGTAGATGCTTTATAATATCTTCCGCTAATAATTCACCTGAAGTCTTTTCAAGCATCGATTGGAGCTCTTGAACAATAACGCTTTGTAGTAATTGTTCATTAATCATTGCATCACAATAAATAACATGTACTGTATGTTGCTGCATTGTATACCTTTGAAAAATCACATCAGCAGAGCGTTGAAATAATGCCTTCAAAGTTTGCAAATTTACGATTTGTTCCATTGAATATTCCTCATCTCCTACTGATTCAGCTCCAGATTCGTACATGCATCAATACACTTACACAATATTTTCCCCATGCTTGTTTAAAATATTCAGGTTTTAGGAGGATAAGATACTTTAAATGAATAATTTCAATTAAATAAAATCAAACTATGTTTTAGCCAATCATTCTCTTTAAATTCGCCATTTCAATAGCAGACATTGCAGAATCATAGCCTTTATTACCTGATTTTGTACCAGCACGTTCAATGGCTTGCTCAATATTTTCAGTTGTCACAATGCCAAAAATAACTGGCACATTTGTTGTTAATGATACATTGGCAATTCCTTTTGCTGATTCATTGCATACATAGTCATAATGTGTTGTAGAGCCACGAATCACTGTCCCTAAACCAATAATGGCATCATATTTCTTTGTTTCTGCCAGTTGTTTTGAAATAAATGGAACCTCAAATGCACCAGGAACCCATGCTACATCAATAGAGTCCTCAGCTACACCGTGACGCTTTAAACCATCGAGTGCTCCATCTAATAATTTACTTGTAATAAATTCATTGAATCGACCTACTACGATAGCAATTTTTAAGTCTGTACCAATTAATTGTGCTTCAAATGTTTTACCCATATCTAAATTCTCCTCTTTTAAATTGTAATTTTGTGATTTTGCTGACGATATAACACTAATTCTTCAATTGAAATTATTTTTAGCTGATGATGCGTTGCATAGCTGATCAATTCATCGAAGCGTAGCATTTTGCCATCGTTCCCCATAATTTCACAAATAATGCCTGCGGGAATACTGTGACAAAGCTTTGCTAAATCAGTGGTTGCTTCGGTGTGACCTCTACGCTCTAACACACCATTCTCCTTTGCGATTAGCGGAAATACATGACCAGGTCTACGAAAATCCTCTGCCTTTGCTTGTGGTTCAATCATTTTTTTTATTGTCATTGCTCGTTCGAAGGCGCTAATTCCTGTTGTTGTATCCATATGATCAATGCTAACTGTAAATGCTGTTTGATGATTGTCTGTATTGTTACTTACCATAGGTTGTAAGGCTAATTTTTGTGCGAGCTGCTGTGTAATCGGTGTGCAGATAAGGCCTCTTCCATATGTCGCCATAAAGTTTATCGTTTCAGGCGTCATATGCTCTGCTAAAGCCAGTAAATCTCCTTCATTTTCTCGATCCTCATCGTCTACTACAATAATCATCTTGCCCTGTTTTAAATCCTCTATTGCTTCTTCAATTGTGTGTAGCAATATTGGCACCTCCTTACCATTCATCGTTTAAAATCCGTTTTGTGCTAAAAAATCTCTCGTAATAGCTGGCACTTCCTGATTACGCTTTAGCTGGTGTAAAATGTATTTTCCAACTAAATCCGTTTCAATATTAACGGGAGCACCTATTTTCTTCATACCTAAAAGAGTTTCCTTATACGTGTGTGGTATTAGTGATACTGTGACACTTTTTTGCTCAACATGAAAAAGTGTTAAGCTCGTACCATCAATTGTAATAGAGCCTTTTGGTATACAGTTGTTTATTAATTCCTCGGATAGCTCAATATCAATATAAACTGCGTTTGCTAATGGTCGCTTACGTACTATTTTTCCTACTCCATCAACATGCCCAGATACAAAATGACCACCGAATCGTCCATTCGCAGGCATGGCGCGCTCTAAGTTAACTGGATCTCCTACAGCAAGCTGCTGCAAATTAGTTGCCTTCACCGTTTCTGGCATGACATCCATTGTCAGCTCTCGATCAGTAAAGTTTGTCACTGTTAAACAAACACCATTGACCGCTATACTGTCTCCGAGCTTTACATCCTCCACCATTTTTGCTGAAAGAACCGTTATTTTCATACTTTGCTGATCGATTTGCAAGGTTTTCATTGTACCAATATCCTCAACAATCCCTGTAAACATTTTTCCACCTGCTTTCTTTCTACGCGTTAAAGGCTCTATCCATCGGTTTTGTGATTCTATGCATCAGTTTTTGGGGTCAATCCATCACTTTTCTATTTCTATTCATCACTTTCAGCATTCTATCCCACTAACAAACAAAAACCCCTTCATCGTTTTGAAAGGGGTTTGGGAGTTCATATAAATAAGACGTCAACAAATAAACCTTTTGGATACTCTATTTTTTCCATAGGCTGTCATCTCATCGTTCTTCTCCCATCCAGACTATCACTGTCGGTTTTGGATTTGCACCAAATCAGCTTTCGCTCACGGACTTTGAATTGCTTCATCACCGCCGATTGGGAATTTCACCCTACCCCGAAGAACATTTCGCTATTTAATTTATTCGCTAAATAAAAAAACCTCCCAATCTCAACGACGGGAAGTTAACATAAAAGCATAATCAAATAAACCTTATAAATTCATACGAATTTAAAAAGTTTGCACTTTTACCCTTCTCCCATCCAGACTATCACTGTCGGTTTTGGATTTGCACCAAATCAGCTTTCGCTCACGGACTTTGAATTACTTCATCACCGCCGATTGGGAATTTCACCCTACCCTGAAGGATTTTATTTAGCTTATTCTTTACGATAACACTATTTTATAATATTATCCATACAATTGTTTATAAAAATTGTTCTTTTATCAAGTATGTCTTCATTAAACAGTTCTGCTACATTCAACTCCTCGATTTTCTCACAGCCGATTTGACCTCAAAAATTGTTCTGATTGAAGTTCAATTTCGCCTTGGCGTAATTGTTGCTGTCGCCTCGCTTTCGCATAGAAAATGAATGAAGATAAAATAATTGGAAAAATCACCCTTCATTTGAATTACTTTTGTTTTACAAATTAATCGACTACAACTTTAAAATTACTTACGTTTCCGTCATAATGCCACAATTGACATGCAGTACCTGACCCGTAACAAAAGAAGAATCATCAGAAGCTAAATAAATATAGGTAGGTGCAAGTTCAAATGGTTGCCCAGCTCGTTTCATCGGGGTTTCTAAGCCCATTGTTTTGACATATTCTGCGGAATAGCTAGAGACAATTAGTGGGGTCCAGATCGGTCCAGGGGCAACTGCATTCACTCGTATTCCCTTACTCGCTAATTGCAAGGATAATGATCTAGTGAATGAAACAATCGCTCCTTTTGTAGAAGAATAATCGACAAGTAACGGGGCTCCAGCGTAAGCAGTCACGGAAGCGGTGGAAATAATTGCCTCACCCTGCTTCATATAAGGTAATCCTGCCTTTGTCATATAAAAATGAGGGAAAATATTGGTTTCATAGGTATCATTCAATTGTTCTTTTGAGATATCTAAAAAGCTTTGCTGCGGGAATTGTACACCTTGATTTAAAATAAGTATGTCTTGCTTACCGTAACACTCAATCGTTTTTCTTACTGCTTCCTTAGAAAACTCGGGATGACGTAAATCCCCTTCAATTAATAGAATGGATTGCCCATATACCTCCACCATTTGCTTCGTTGCTTCTGCATCAGGTCATTCATGTGGCATATAGGTAATAGCCATCTGGGCTCCTTCCTTTGCAAATCCGATTGCAACCGCACGACCAATTCCACTATCTCCCCCAGTAATTATAGCGATTTTCCCATTTAATTTTCCGATTCCTTTATATGCCGGGTTGTCAGAAATAGGAACTGGCCGCATAACATATTCTAGCCCTGGCTGAACATCTTGATGCTGTGGTGGGAATGTAATGGGAACTTGCTTGCACTTTGTTTCATATCCAATATAAGGATATTTCGGAATCACATTGTAACCTCCTTCCAATATGGAAACTACACGATTCGATATGATTAGATATATGTTGCTAATGCTAGGAAAAGACATACAGCACGACACAACCTCTCAATTAACCATAAACAGTAAAAATGAAATCAATTTGCGGTTCACTTGACAATAAAAAATCACAGTGATATCGTGAGTCATTATTTATAGCGTCCCTTTCAACGGAGGTTTTACTGTTGCATAACCTAGTGAAAATAAGAAAGTATAAACAAATTGTATTTTATGTTCTATTAGCATTTTGCTTCATCGCCTCTGTATTTTTTGTTAATAATAACGAAGCCTTTTATCAACGCCCTATTGCAGAAGTGATTAAAATACATGTGATAGATTCAACGCCTGTAACAGATATGTATAATAATAAGGATTATGTATATACACAGCATATTACTGCTGTCTTAAAAAATGGACAAGAAAAAGGTCAGATTATCAAATTAAAAAATAACTATTCTACCTCTGGGGCATTCGATCAAGAATATCATACCGGAAATAACTTGTTTGTTACCATTAAAGAAAGCAAGGACAAGAATGGAGATTTAACAGGTACAATCTTAGACGTGAAGCGTGATCAATTCGTTTTAATGATAACGTGGGTGTTTATTTTTGCATTGCTAATAGTTGGCAGGAAGCAAGGGTTGTTTTCAATTATAAGTTTAATGGTGAATGCTCTTGTTTTATCATATTCCTTAGATTTATACGTAAAGCATTCAAATATAAGCTTGTTACTCATCAGCGGGGTCTGTGTTCTTTTATTTACAGTTATTTCTTTAATTCTCATTAACGGCTTTAATGAAAAAACTTATGCAGCAATTGTTGCAACACTTTTAGGAACCTTTATTTCTGTATTGATTAGCGCTTTAGTTCTATGGATTACATCCGAGAATGGGCTTCGATATGAAGAAATGCAATTTCTAACACGACCTTATCGAGTGATTTTTATGGCTGGGTTATTTATTGGGGCACTAGGAGCTGTAATGGATGTCTCTATTACAATGTCTTCTTCAATTTTTGCCTTATTTAATCAAAATCAAAATATTTCTAATCAAGCACTGAAAACCTCTGGGATGGATATCGGAAAAGACATTATGGGAACAATTACAAGTATTTTGTTTTTTGTTTATATTAGTGGTTCAATTCCTATGTTAATTTTATATTTGAAAAACTCTTATCCATTAGGACAAACACTTTCCTTGAACCTTTCATTAGAATTAACTAGGGCCCTTTCAGGTGGAATTGGTGTTGTCTTAACAATTCCCATTAGTCTATACACTTCTATTTTTTTCATTAATCGAAAGAGGGCAAAATAATGAATGTATTAGTGTGGTTAACTGCTATTTTATTCATCTTGATGATCGTTATTGGCGGAAAAAAAGGAGCACGATCTTTCCTATCTTTATTTATAAACTTTGGGGTTCTCTTTATTACTATCTTTTTAATGACTAATCCAAAAAATAGTCCAATTTTATTAACGTTGATCGCCTGTATTGTTATAAGTTGGATTAGCCTTTTTTATATTAATCAAATAAGTAGTAAAACAGTCACTGCTTTTATTTCTACGATGATAACAATCATTATTTTGTTACTTTTCATTGTATGGATAACGGATAAATCTATGCTTCAAGGATTTGGAGAGGAATCAACAGAGGAAATTAGTATATTCTCCCTTTATATTGGTGTCAATTTTGTGCAAATCAGTGCTTCGGTTATCATTATGAGTACAATTGGAGCCATTTTGGATGTTGCGATTTCAATTTCCACTTCTATGCATGAGATTCTTCATCACAATCCATTTATTAGTAAAAAGAAACTATTTACATTAGGAATGAGCATAGGAAGGGATATTTTAGGTACAGATACTAATACTCTATTTTTTGCTTTTTTCGGTGGATATTTAAGCTTGCTTATATGGTTTAAGGATCTGTCCTATTCAATTGGTGAGATCATTAATTCTAAAGTATTTAGCACTGAATTAATGATGATCTTTTGTGCAGGTATTGGGATTGCATTAATCATTCCTATTACTGCATCTGTAAATGCCTATTATTTAATAAGAAAAAAAGAAAAAACAGAAAATGCATCATAATTAATATGTACCTTTCCACCACACACATAGGATGAAAGGTACTTTTTTATTTAAAAATGAATACTATGTCTAAAAAGTTTGTCTAAGTTGCGAAATCGTATTGTGAAACATAATAAAAGTGCTTACATTAGAAAAATTTTTTTTGCTATAGTAAAAAACAGGCGAGTTAGTATTATGGAGATGTACTAACTAAAGGAAAATAATCGCTGATAATCAACATCAGGATTTAAATTTAACATCCGAATAGATTCACCAGAGGGTACAGAATTTTGCACAATTTTTTTAACTGAAAATTCTGTAATTTTATTATGTTAACTTCACTATAATCTTTTTAGCTATCGAAGGAGTTTTAGCAAGTGGATAAAGAATTAAAACAGATCGTAGCTCTTTTAGTTAATGTAATACTTTCATTAATTATGAAGAAAACACAGTAAATAAGATTTATATATGCAAAACCAAAGACTTTTATTTGAAGTTCTTTGGTTTTTTGTATGTTAAGTAAGGCATTTTTCTGCTTTCTCCAAAATAAAGCTTTTCATTATTCAATAGGAGCATTTTCCGATACAATATTTACCACAGCGATGTCCATTTTGCATTTGTACATAATTGAAAAAATTACTTTCCTAGGGTCATTTACCACCACCTGCTTCATATGCTATAGAATCTTGTTATTATACTTTAAATCGGATTTCTTAGGTACGTAACATTTTCAAGGACTAAGCGTCTATACAACTAGAACATAAAGGAGAACATTTTCAATGAAATATATCATCTTTGATTTTGATGGCACATTGGCTGATTCTACGGCTGTATTTGCATCAGCTTGGAATACACTTGCACAAAAATATAAATTTAAAGGAATAGAGTTAAAGGAAATTGAATCATTGAAAAAATTATCCATAGCGGAGCGCAGTAAATTATTTGATTTTCCAATGTATAAATTACCCATGATTTTACCTCAATTTTATCGTCTATACCGACAGTCCTTAAATGAGGTTCATCTTTATGAGGGAATCAAGGATGTGCTGATGGAAATTGATAAAAGAGGCTATAAAATCCTTATTATTTCGTCCAATTCCCAGGAGAATATTTTAGAATTTCTAAAAATGAATGATATTCATTGTGTATCAAATGTACTTTGCTCAAATCGTATTTTTGGGAAGGATAAAGTGCTGAAGAAATTTTTAAAGGACTCCAGCAGTACTGCATCAGACGTTTTATATATAGGGGATGAACAAAGAGATATTGTAGCATGTAAAAAAGTCGGGGTACCAATTATTTGGGTTTCTTGGGGATATGATTCTATTGAGGTAATTCAACAGGAAGAGCCTGAATATAAAATAACTGCTCCAAAGGAAATTTTAGAAATTATTTAATCAAAGAGGGGTATAGCCATAAAATAGAAAGGCTATACCCCTCTTTTTAATTCTTCACTTCACTAATGTGCATTAATTTTTCTGCTGTGCTATTAACACCTTTATAGGCATCTGTTAATTCATACATACTCGCTGAAAACTGTTGAGTAAATGCTGCAATTTGATTTGCTGATTCGTTTACTTGATCTATGGCTTGTTTAATACTCTCTAATTGGTTTGTAATGCTATTCGCACTTTCGGTACTGCTTTGAGACATTTTTTGAATCTCAGTGGCAACTACTGCAAAGCCACGTCCATGCTCACCAGAACGAGCTGCCTCGATGGATGCATTTAATCCAAGAATTTTTGATTTCATAGCTAAATCTTTAACTAAATCTACAATGGCATTAATTTGTTGAATATCACCAGTCATGGACTCTGAGAACTTAGATAGTTCCTCTAATCGATTGGAAACATCTACACTTGCCTTTGCTAATTCTTCATTCGTCGCAGTCATTTCTTCCACTGAGCTCGATAGCTCTGTTGCTAGTAAACGCATATGGTCCATTTTTTCATTTGAAAGGATCGCACTGATAACACCGATTACTTGTCCACCTTCAAAAATAGGCTGTGCAGATGCAATATAGGCCATGCCAAAATCCTCAGCACTTCGCTCTTCTCGGATAAATCTACCTGAGCTAAGTGCCTTTTCAGTTGTTGTTCCACGATATTTACCTACAGGATCACCGACACCAACCTTTAAATCCACTTGTTTTCCTGGCTTGTAGGCAAGGACTCTCTCTGTATCTGCAACAATTATACAAGCATCTTCTGGATAGGTTACCTGGTAAAAATCGATTGAGTCTATTGCTGCCTGTAGCTTTGCATGCATTGTCTTTTCCCCTTCCCCATTTACACGATAAAGGTTCATCCATCATATGAGGTGCATTTTCTGTTTAAGAGCTCTTTATAAGGTAATTAAAAGTGTCAAAATATTTTTTTCAGAATCAAAATATTCCCAACCATATACACTGCATTAGCCTATAAGGATGAACCATCATTATACTGAAATACCTCAATTTAACTATAGCATGACACATTTAAAAAGACACCCCTTGAGCAGAGGTGTCTTTAGCATTAATTATGTTTATTTCAATAATTCTACATATTTTTTTGCTGTCCTTATCTCCACAGTTAAAAAATTTTCCCCGTAAATAGATTTGATTAAAAACGGTACGTCACTTGTGTTGTGAAACCTAAAATCTAAGCCTCCATAGGATACCGTAGCATCCCTTCCCTTTGGAACATAGCCAACATCTAAGGAATGGTGATGACGTTCAACAAACTTAATTGGCAACTGATCTACTGCATTAAACAAAGTTGACGAAGTTTGACAAATACCACCACCAATGCCCATCACCACCTTCTTATTAATGATTTCTGGTGCAGGCTGATAACCATTCTCCTCATCTCTTGGTCCAACAACGGTGTTAAATGAAAAATAATCCCCGCTTCCGACAATAACATTATGAATCGCTTTAGCAGATAATTGGATATTTTTATTTCTTCCGACATCAGCACTATTAAAATAAGTGGTATAAGATGCGACAACGGTTTCCTCTAAATAAGGAATATCCTCCAGATAATAACCGCTTTCTGTTATATAAAGCGGCATCACTACTTTACCACCAGATGCTGAAGCCTCTAATATTCTATCCACCAATTCTTTTTCTTTTAAAACAATTAAAGGACTGCCCTTTATTATTTTTCCGTTATCATCCAGCCTATCAAGTATCATGCGCTGGTCATAACCAGCTGTATCTCCACTTCCTCTTGCCAACGCTTTTGCCAAATGTTCAATTTCCTTTGTATACGATGGCACATTGTTTTCATAACCCATTTCATTTGGAGAAATTGTCTGTATAACCGTATTTGTGGAAGGATCAACAATTTCCACAACAGTCTCCAATTGTTGCTTTTGCTCATACATAACAGCCTGTTGCTCCTGCTCTAAATCTTGTACTTCCTGTTCCAGCTTTTTCTCTTGCACCGATTTCTCTTGACAGCCGACTAGTCCAATTGTGCAGAGCATACAAAGCATGGGTATCCATTGCTTTTTCATGAACAAACACCTACCTCTATCGTCACTACAGAAACATCTTATTCATATATCGAGGATAGTGTGTTACTTTTTTGGGTTTTTATTTGCAAATGAAAATCTATAAATAACATGTAGTATACCTTCAAAACAACTATTTCCTATTAGAGCTTGAAAAGAAGTGGGTGAAATCACGAGCACAGGCCATCCTCCTCAAAAAGCAATAATGAAAAATGTTAAAATCTAAAATTAAACATGATTACATTGAAAAGAGCACCTAATAGCTAGTTTTAGCTACTAGACGCTCTTTTTGAGTTTCAACTATTATTTTCCATAAATTGTGGATGAATGTCCTTCTTGTAATTTATAAATATACTTCAAAATATACTTTTTTATTATATGCCAAGTACGAGATGTCCTTCAATCTATATGAGTTTTAATGAAAATAAAGCATACCTGACTTTGATTCAGGCAATACAATACTATTTTTGAATAAACATTTGTGTCCAGTAGTTACCATCCTTCACATATCCTACGCCGATATGTGTGTAGTTTTTATTTAAAATATTAGCTCTATGACCAGTACTATTCATCCATGCTTTCACAACTTCCTCTGCTGAACGTTGTCCCATTGCAATATTTTCGCCAGCCGATTTATACGTTATTCCAAAGTTTTTCATCATTGTAAATGGTGTACCGTAAGTTGGACTTGTGTGATCAAAGTACTTTTTATCATGCATATCTTGAGATTTATAATTTGCCACTCGAGAAAGCTCCCATTCTTCTTTTAAGGCTGGTAGACCTTCTTTAGCTCGCTCTGCATTGACTAATGTTACAACTTCCTGTTCAACGCTTGCCTGCTCTTTCGTAGGAATATTAATTTTTTGTCCCGGATTAATTTGATCTGGATTTGCAAGTTGTGGATTTGCTTCAATTAGTTCTTGTATACCTGTTTGTGTTTTTACAGCAATTTTCCAAAGAGAATCACCTGCTACAACTGTATATGAATCGGCTGCCATCGCCCCGACTGGAATTAATAAGGATGCAGATAATACGGACGCAAGTGCTGCTTTTTTTACTCTTTTAAACATGTTATTCATTCCTTCCTTATTGGCTCTATATTTATCGTAAATAGTTTCTAAGTATTAATCATCACTAAATATTTGGAAGGAATTTTACAATTGTATGACACAAGCTAAAAACAGGTACACAATGACTTATACAGCGCTGTTCTCACTGTTTAGCTATGTAACATTATTGCAATATGATTGTAATCGGTATAAATTACCAACATTTTTTAAAACAAAAACCAATTATACTTGCCCATAATTTAAGTAAAAAGGTATTTTATTTAACCTTTTTTCGATAAAGTCTATAAATTAAAACAATATAGAGTCCATCATAAAATAGAGTCGCAAGTGAAATAATGGTAATCAAGGGAGTTCGAAAGTACATATAAAAGCCTACTGCTGCAAATACAGTGCCAAGCATTTTACAAAATGCTATGCCCATCGATTGACCGCTAAGATTTCCTCTTTGTAATAACAAGGCAATAAACAGCCCTGACATCATCAGATTTTGTGAAAATGCCGCATATATTCCAGCTATATCATTAAATTCATGCATCATTGCTAAAATAATGAAAAAGCTAGCACCAAGCGTTATGAAAAATGATGCATAAAATATTTTACTAGGAATTAATTTTCGATATTCTTTATGACCATATCTTAAATATTGCATCATTATAATAATGTCTAATATAAACCAAAGAAAGGTAATCATCCTTTGGAGATCGTTTTGTGGGTACATAAAGGCAAAGATAAATTCCCATGAAATATTGGCACAAATGGCGGCCATTGGCATTCCATACTTCTTATCTTGGAATCCCTGCTTGATAATGAGTATATATGTAATAATCCAAAATAGCCCCATGCCTAATTGACAAATTAATAAAAGCTTTTCTTGAGCCATTATACACACTCCTTCTATTTATGATTCTTCGATACTATATGTGAAGAAATCTATTCTTTATGTCTAAAAATATAATAGAAGGGTATAAGTATGAAGTGCCTATACATTCACAACTCAATCCTATATAGTAAGACGAGGTGATGATATGAAAACTAAAATTTATGTGGATAATGCCCCATTTATTGCTGGCATTACCTTAAAAGATCAGATTGAGCTAGAACATAATAATATGGCTTTGCATACTTGTGTGAATATAGCGGATGTGCTTGAAAATCGCAAAAATTTAGCAGCTTCGTTGCATTGCAGCCTCAATAGTTTTGTCTGCACACAGCAAACACATAGTGCTAATTTTTATTGCGTTACAGCCTCCGATAAAGGACGAGGAGCTGAGCAATTGGATACTGCCATTGCCAATACTGATGCACTTTACACACGTGAGCCAAATTTACTTTTATGTAGCTTTACTGCCGATTGTGTACCAGTAATTTTTTATAATGAAGTCAATGGGCTCATTGGCGTTGTGCATTCTGGCTGGCAAGGGACAGTGAAGGAAGTGACAGTGAAGCTTTTCCAGCATCTAATCGAGCAAGAGCACTGTCAGCCACAAGATTTTCATGTACAAATCGGTATGGCACTGAGTCAACAAAAATTTGAGGTAGATACGGATGTCTATGAAAAATTCCACAATCTAGGCTACGCTGAGGATTTTATGTATTATAATGCTCAAACTAAAAAATATCATATTGATAATCAACAAACTGTCAAAAAACAATGTGAGCTTGTTGGTATTCCTTCCAAGCAGATTGACATTGATGCAACCTGCACATATCTTAGCCCAAATGGTTTTTCCTACCGCGAAGACAAACAAGCCGGCAGACATTTAAGCTATATTATACGAAAAGAACAATAGGTAAAAGGGACAATCCGCGATAGATTGTCCCTACTCTATTTATAATATGTTCTAGCAATGAAAGGAGCATCTCCAAATAGACACTTCCTTCTCACACTACTGATGCTCATGACGGTTTTTACCAATGCCAAATACATAATAGCTTATCGTCACTAAAGCTAAGAAAATAATTCCCACGATTAATGAAACGCGTGTATCATCATTAAACCACATTCCGATTAGTACCATTACTAAAAAGGCGATTGTCAAATAGTTTGTAATCGGAGCAAATGGCATTTTGAATGGGTGCTTAGATAGCTCCGCACCATGTGCTTTTCTGAATCCTATTTGACTGATTAAAATAATAAACCAAGGTACCATTCCTGGTAAAACACTTGCACTATAAACATAGACAAATAAATTTTCTGGCGCTAAATAGCTTAAGACTACGCCAATCACTAGACCTACTAAAACACCTGCCGTCCCGAATAACGGCACACCATTATGAGAAAGTTTGGCAAAAAATCTCGGTGCTTGACCATTCATAGCCAATGTATACAACATTCGACCAGCACTATAAATCCCACTATTACAGCCCGACATTGCTGCTGTAATTACAACAAAATTAATAATACCAGCTGCTGCTGTGATCCCCACCTTAGCAAACGTAGCGACAAAGGGACTGCCAATTGTACCTAATTCATTCCATGGATATACCGTTACGATGACAAAAATGGCACCAATATAAAAGATTAAAATACGCCAAATAATACTTTGAATTGCATTTGTAATTGTTTTTTGAGGATTTTTTGCTTCTCCAGCTGTAATACCAATCAGCTCGACCCCTTGATAGGCAGCAACTACTAATGATAAGGCGAAGAAGAAGCCTGTCCAGCCACCTGTAAAGAAGCCCCCATGATCCCATAGATTAGATAGCCCAATAGCAATACCATCATTACCTAGACCAAAGAAAATAAGACCGATTCCCGCGATAATCATTAAAATAATTGTAACGATTTTTATCATCGCAAACCAAAATTCAAACTCACCAAATGATTTTACTGAAATAAAGTTAGCGACACCTAAAATAACCATTGCAATGAACCCCGGAATCCAACCTGGTAAATCTGGATACCAGTATTGCATATATGTACCCACCGCAATTATTTCTGACATACCTACAATAATCCATTGAAACCAGTTACTCCATGCTGTTAAATAACCAGCCAATGGATGAATATATTTATAGCCAAATGTTGCAAAAGAGCCTGTACTTGGCTCCATATACAGCATCTCTCCCATAGCCCGCATAATAAAAAAGATAAAGATACCAGCTATGGCATAGGCAAGAAGCACGGAGGGACCTGTCCACTGAATAGCACTGGCTGAACCCATAAATAGACCAACGCCAATTGTACCACCTAGCGCAATCATTTGGATATGACGTGCCTCTAACCCTCTTTTTAATTCTTTGTTTACCACTCAAATAACGCCTCTTTCTTTGATGTTTTTCTAAGTTGAATAATTACTTTTTCTATAATAATAAATACACTCTAAAAACACAATTGTATTTTTAGGAAAAACATATTTTTTTAATACGAAGGCTAAAAAATATAGTTATTAACTTACTAATAAGGGTAATAAAAGCTAAAGCAAGGCACAAAAAAACTGACGAACCAAATGGAAGGGCACTGAAAAACTAAAAATCGACTTTTTCAGTGCCCTCACCAAATGGTCACCAGTTTTAAATTGCGATTACTTTCTGTTTTTAGACTTATTTGAAGGCTCTCTTTTTTCTACTTTCTTCACTTCAGTTGTTTCTACTTCAGTGAAATCCGCCTCTTCTCCAGCCTCCATACCGTAACTTGGATTTCTGTCTATACGAGTATGCGGATCGAAATCTTCATCCTCCTCAAAACGCTTCACAAGAATCGGTATGGTTATGATTCCGGCTATCCCGACTAATGCATAAATCCATCTTGACAATACTGCAGTTTGCCCACCGAACAAATAAGCCACTAAATCGAACCTAAAGAATCCTATGAGTCCCCAGTTGATGGCACCAATAATGACTAATACTAAGGCAATTCTGTAAACTACGCTCACTTCTACACCTCCTTCATTTGTAATCAAAAAAGTCCAGAAAAACTGTCATAACAGAGATGAAACTACAAATACTGATTGTAATCAAATCGCTTATTTTGACGGTCTTATTTTTTGCAATAACCGCTGTTTTATACAAACAGCATAAAGGCAAAGTTCTGACTACAAATAAAGAGAGGTAAAACGTTTTTCATTTAGTAAACATCCCAATATTTAGGAGTTATTTAGACCTTTGATTTGAGTTTTCATGCTGAAGTAGCCATTCCTTTCTCCACAGCCCGCCTTCATAGCCTGTTAACGTTCCATTTGAGCCAATTATGCGATGACAAGGAACAACGATACTTAATTTATTTTTTCCATTTGCACTGCCTACTGCTCTTACCGCTTTTTCATTGCCAATTGAAACGGCAATGTCTTTATAGCTTGCTGTTTCACCATATTCAATATTTGTTAAGGCATTCCATACATCTTTTTGAAAGACTGTTCCCTCAAAATCATAGGAAATGTTAAATTCTTGACGCTCACCAATAAAATACTCATGTATTTGCTGATGACACTCAATTAAGATTTGCGGCGTATCTTTATGAGGAACATTTATGAGTTGCTCCTGCTCTGAGAACATAATAGAAACTATATGTGTAGCTGTTCCCTCTATTTCAAGGATACCAATAGGCGAAAGATAATCTAATTTATAGCGTTTCATCATATAAAGACCTCCATAAATAAAAAGTGGCATATGCCTGCCAGCCTGTCCAATGGATAGAGTAACTAGTTATTTCTTCAATCGTTGGCTTTTGATTTAGTACTAATTGCTTTTTTAAAGCATTATGAAGTCCAACATCAGCAATTGGAAATGACTCAGGTTGCTGTAAGCACTTCATTAGCACATAATCCGCTGTCCATGCACCGACTCCTCGAATCGTTACTAGATATTTTTTCATTTCATCATAGTCTGTTTTTAAAAGTAATTTTTCTTTTGATAATTGTCCACTTGCCATCATCTTAGCGATATCAATAATGTATTGTGATTTTCTAAGAGTAAATTGTAATTGACGTAAATCGTCCACCTGGATTGTCGCAATCCTTTCAGGCGTTGGAAACAGCCAGTAGGTTTCTCCCTTAAACGTCACGTTTTCCCCAAATTGCTCTACAAATTTTCTCTTTAATGTGTAAGCAAATGTTAAATTAATTTGCTGCCCACTAATTGCCCATACGAGTGCCTCAAATAAATCAGGCATGCCAATTATGCGTAATCCATAATAGTTTTGTACAAGTAGCTTCAATATAATATCCTCTTTAGCCATTTTGTAGAAACTGTTCAAATCTTTTTCTAAATCAAACCATGCCCAAATATACTGAGCAATTTCTTCGTGACTTCTTTCAGATGGGACATGCATAGGAAACACGACTTTGATGGAGTTTGATTGTAATTTTATTTGACATAAAATTGGCTGCTCATTTATTTGCAGCAGTTTATATAAAAAGTCATCCTTTATCTGATGCAGTACTTCCTGATCAGACCTTTTTAAAAAAATTAAACACTCTTGAGCATTGAATTCTTTTGGCGGATAAATCTCTATAGAGTTCTCCTGACTAATCCAATTCATCCTCTTAGCTCCTTTTCGCGATATTCACTAGGAGAGCAATGCTTAACATGTCGAAATACTTTATAGAAGTTTGAGGAACTTTGAAAGCCTGCTTCATAGCAAATTTCAAGATTAGAATAGCATGAGTTTTTTAAAAGGTAGGCAACCTTATCTATTCGGATTTTTTCTAAATAACTTCGTGGTGTTTCCCCGGTTTCTTGTTTAAATAGTCGCTCTAGATGAAATGGACTAATCCTAATATGATTCGCAATATCCTGCAAGGTTAGTCTTTGTTTATACCCATTGATTAAGTAGGCTGTTACATCTTTAATGAGCTGAGCATGGGGGGAATGCTCTATCTCAGGCTGGCATCTTTTACATGCACGATAACCAGCATTCTCAACCTTTTGTATTTCATCGTAAAATTCTACATTTATTTTTTTGGGCTTTCTCGATTTGCATGAGGGACGACAATAAATTTTAGTGGTTTTGACAGCCGTATAAAAAAGACCGTCATACGTTTGATCACAAGCTATAATTTTTTCCCACTTTTCATCAAAAGAAAGGTTAATTTTCGTGCCCACTATATTTTCCCCCTTTATGTTATTTTTCATATAAACATGCTGTATTTTGCTCCTCTAGTAATTGGGAAGCATTCATTTTCAAATAGGCGATTAATTTATCTGATAACGCATTGCCGAAGCTAAATCGTTTAACCCCTAACGCTTTCAGTTTATGATAATCTGTTAGTTCTGGTAAAGAAAGTAGATTAATAGGGGCATTTATATTAGAAGTTATCTCCTTTATTTCCTTTTCATTAGTTAATCCAGGAATAAATATGCCACTCGCTCCACTCTCTACATAGAACTTAGCTCTTTCCATCATTTCATTGAACGGTTCCTGCATCTGAAAATACGTATCTGTTCTAGCATTAATAAAGAAATTGTTATAACCTCGATTATCTAGCATCGTTCTCATTGCTTCTAGTAGATGACAATGCTCCTTGAGGTTTCGTAATCCTTTTTGCTTTTTTAATGAATCCTCAATGTTAATCCCAGCAACACCAACATCTGCTGTCCTTAAAACATTATCTAAAATGGTTTTCTGTTCACTACCATAACCTGCCTCAATATCTGCGGATACAGGTATTTTTACATTGTCTGTCATGGTTTTAATAATAGACAAATGACGATCAAAATCAATAAACTCACCATCTGCATACCCCAATGAGTTCGCAATCCCCCAGCTTGTTGTACCAATCGCTTTGAACCCTGCTTCCTCTAATAGTAATGCAGATAATAAATCCCAAACATTTCCTATTAATAAAAGCTCCTTGCCAGCATGTAGTTGATGGAATTCCTGAATTTTTGACATTATGTAGCCTCCTCATGATATATTAGTCATCATATTATCAGGAAAGATACATTCAACTCGTCCTAAATCTTGCTCTTATGGTCTGTTCACCTTTCTGTTTAATTTCTTTTATTGTCGTTACTAACATAGAATAGAATATGATATATTTACATAAAAAACTTGATTGTTAGTAATCTTATTAAATTTATTTGCAAACTTTCCAGTATCAGAAGGACAGGAGAAAAGCTGAATAATGAAAAATAAAATGATGAAAAATAGCTTGATATTTTATTTTTTAATCGCATTACTATTTTTGCCTATTTCGACAGGTCATGCTGCGGAGCAAACAGATCCTATTATTTTAGGTCAGCATTATGATATTTTTCGAGATACTACCAATAAAGCTACCATAGAGGATCTAGTAAGTGGTACATATGATAAATCCTTTGTTGCTAGCCATCAGGACTATTTATTTTTTTGGCATACAACGGATACGATTTGGCTAAAATTATCGATTCAAGAGTTAATAACGGATAAAGAAGATTACTGGATTGAGATAACTGATAAGCTGGATAATATTGAGCTATTCCTAGTGAAAGAAGACGGTTCCTATCATGTACAAAAGAGGGGAATATCAAATATTGATGAACAATACATTCAGTATCGCTCCAATATATTTCATATCAATGATCCTTCAATAAAAGAAATTTATCTAAAGTTAGATGGGGTTATGCCCTTAAGCGTAATCTCTTATCTGTATACAACGGATAGCTTGATTAATAGTGTGATTGACTATAAACATTTAACAGGAATCTTTTATGGCTTTCTATCTGCTCTTTTAATCTATAATCTCTTTTTATACTTTTCATTAAAGGAAAAAGCTTATTTATACTATGTTTTATATATGTTTAGCTTTATTCTTTATCAAGCAACATTGAATTCTTTAGATATTGAATTAGTAGGTCAATTAGTACCTTCATGGATTTTAATCAAATCCTTAGTCATTAGCGGTAATCTATTATTTTTGTTTATGCTTCTATTTTGTTTAGAATTTCTTGAATTAAAAAAATATTTACCAAGATTCCACATGGTAGGAAGGCTTCTCTTGGGGATAACTTGCCTTTCTTTATTGGCTGTGTTTATCATTCCTGATGTTTCAATTGTTAATAATTTTACAACAACTTTTGCTGTAGTGGTCTTTGTATTTCTATGGATATGCGGTTTGTTTGTATTGTTAAAGGGCCAAAAAATGGCTAGATTTTATATGATAGGCTGGACTGTTTTGCTTGGCTCTGTCATAGTCCAGGCATTAGCCTTTTTAAATATGATTCCTTTCCACCCACGTATTTTTGAGGATATTCCCGCCATTGGTGCCATGTTTGAATCCATATTTTTATCATTAGCATTGGGCGATAAAATCAATATTATCAAAAAAGAGCATCAAGAAATGCAGCAGATACTGAATGAAACCCTTGAACATAAGGTGCAAGAACGAACTCAAGAACTAGAAAAGGCAAAATTGGAGCTTGAACACTTAGCAAATACAGACCGGCTTACCCAAATTCCAAATCGAGTAAGGTTAGATCATGATTTAGAAGAAGCATTTGAACATGCGCAGCAGCAAGACATACTCTTATCCATCATTCTCCTAGATATCGATTATTTTAAAGCAGTAAATGATGAATTCGGTCATCAAATAGGAGACATGGTATTAAAAGAAGCTGCTGAACTTCTTCAAGCCAGTATTCGCGAACAAGATACTATTGGAAGATGGGGAGGCGAGGAATTTTTAGTGATCTGCCCTAATACAACTCTTGAACAGGCAGTGCAGCTTTCTGAAACACTCCGACAGCAATTAGAAAATTATTCTTTCTCTATTGTTAAACGAAAGACTAGTAGCTTTGGGGTAACTAGCTATGTCAAGGGAGATTCTCTTCATACCTTATTATCAAGATGTGATAAAGCGTTATATCAAGCAAAGGAAAGTGGTCGAAACTGTGTGGAATTTTTAATAGAGGATCCCCAGGTCTCCTCTCAATAGAGGTTAGAAATTACATTTTGCCAACAACAATACAAGATTCTTGCCCTCATCGGTTTCTTTGAGGGTTTTTTATTGATTTTTAATGCCCAGTAGAAATAAGGTTCCTTCACTTTTGATCGGCTCCACCCGTTTTTCGATCAGCTCCCCGCGTTTTTCGATCGGCTTCCCCTATTTTTGATCAGTTCCCCAACACTATAATCTGTGTCACATACTTACTAATCAGAAATCACCTTCACTTTGCTCCAACCCCTCCTTGCCATAAAAAAACCCTTTTAGCAATGGACTAAAAGGGATTTTAACATTTATTTCTGCCAATGATTCAGTTCTTTTAATAGCTCCGGTAGCTGCAATTTCTTTACATCAATCGGTGGTAAAGCTTTGATAAATTCCTTACCATACGATTTTGTCGTAACGCGACGATCCAGCACGATAAAGGCTCCTTTATCTTGAGACGAGCGTATCAGACGGCCAAAACCCTGTTTAAAGCGCATGATGGCTTCAGGTAATGATAACTCATTGAAGGAATTGCGACCTTGTGCGGTAATATGTTTTGCCCGTGCCTTAAATACAGGCTCTTCTGGAGAGGAAAATGGCAAACGTACCACAATAACTGATGCGAGTGCGTCTCCTGGTACATCCACGCCTTCCCAGAAGCTGTTGGTGCCAAAGAGGACAGCATGACTAAACTTTTGGAATGATTTTAGGATTCGCATGCGACTGCCTCCTGTTACGCCTTGCGCAAAAAGCATGTAATCATCAAGAAGTTCACTGTCCTGAATCAACTCTACAGTTTTACGAAGCATATCTTGTGCAGTAAAGAGCACAAAGCATCGCCCCTCTGTCATACGTACTGTTCGAGTAATCGCGTGGGCAACCGCTTCAATATATTCATCCTGCGATACATGTTGAATATCAGGCATATCCGTGACAATATAGGCTTTGGCACCAGCATAATAAGCTGGAGGTGCTTGTAGCTTTGTGACTTCAACGCTATCAGTAATACCAAGCTGCCGTGTCACAAATCGCTCATTACCTGGCACCGTTAACGTTCCTGAAGTCCAAATTATACTTGCTTGCTTACGAAGCGGTGCAAGCACTTTTTGGATAATTGGCGTAACATTTACTGGCTTCTTAAAGGCATGAAGACTGCCTGGAATACTTCGTACATCAAATTCCAGCCATACAGAATTTTCAGTCTGAGAGGATAGGAAAATTTCTTCCCATTCAGCAATTTTCACCTTCATCTCACGAATCCAATAATGCCACTCCGATAATAGGTAAAGCTCATTATTGTCCAATTGCTCAATATTATTCTCAAATATCTGACCTACTTCTGTCGCTAAATCAAGCCACTGCTGCGTAAGCTTGATCACCTTTAACAGTGGTTCTTTGGCTAGTGGCACATCCTCTAAAAATAAGGTGTATTTGCTACTTGCCTGTTTCCTTTTGATTTGCTGCTGCATTTGTAGAGCAGCGCGCTGGATAGTTTCATCAAATGTACGTTGCAGGCGTATAAATTGCGTATCTAATCGCTGTAAGCTTTGCATAGGTACTCGCTGTCGTTTCTTAGCAGCTTGACTAAATTGATGAAATAATGCAGTTTCCTCCATTGTGCCAATTTGACCAAACATATACTTCCACTGTGTATAGGAGAAGACAATTTCATCCTGCTGCATTGTAGCTTGTATAAATTGATGAGCTTCATCAATAATCCACCCATTAATTTGAGTAAAAATTGGTGTTTGCCGTACTAAATCACTGAGTACCATAGAATGATTGGTCACAATGCAATCAGCAGTCTCACTATTTTTTAATGCTTGCTCATAGAAATCAAAGCCCCTTGATATTTTCTCATCAGGCATTTTACGGATTTTCTCGATAAATAACTGCCCTCCACCTGAAACATTGAGCTCACTCAGGACACCTGTTTCGGTTTTAGTAAGCCAAACTAAAATCTGTAAAATCGTAAAAGTATCATCATAGGATTCATCTGCGTAGACCATACATTGCTCAAAGCGTGCAACATCAATATAATGCTGCATCCCCTTTAAAACAGCAATATTGACTTTTGTACCAAGAATTTTTTCAATCTTTGGTAGCTCCTCCTCTACAAGCTGCTCCTGTAAATGAGATGTATATGTGCTTATAGTGATTTTTTTATTCACTGCTTGCGCATATAAAATCGCAGGTAATAAATAGCCAACTGTTTTACCAATACCTGTGGAGGCTTCAATGACACATTCTTTTTTTGCATTCAAAGCCTGCCAAATTGTATCCATCATGCCAAATTGTGCAGGCCTTTCCTCAAAGTTTGGCATAGTCTTTGCCATTAACAATGTTTTTTCAGCTGCTGTTTGTGGAAAAGATACAATTTTCGTATTGCTAGTTTGCTGTTTTCGTCCAGCGCATATCGCTAAATTTCGGTAGTAGGAAACATTTTCATTACTCGTTACATGCTGCCGTTTAATTTGAAGAGCCTCAAAAAACAGTTGGGATATATTTGATTTTAATCTAAATGATCGTTTATGCATTTGCTCTAGGGTTAGCTGTGGAAGTTCGAGTAGCTCCTTCCAGCAACATTTAAAAAGTTCGGCAGTTGCCATAGCATCATCATCCGCACGATGTGCATTCGCTAATGGTATATTTAAATCTGCTGCTAAATCACCTAGCTTAAAGCTAAGTGATGTTGGAAACAAGATTTTGGCAAGCTCAACCGTATCCATCTTTTTGCCCTGCCATTTCGATAAGCCAGCACGCTTAAATTCTGCTTGTAAAAAGGATAAGTCAAAATCTGCATTATGCGCGACAAACACACATTCAGCAAGCAGTTCATATATGTAGTCGGCATGTGCCTCAAACGGCAATGCATCCTTTACATCCTTATCCGTAATATGTGTTAAATCCTGAATAAAAGGCGGAATGGCTTTACCAGGATTAATAAACTTTGTAAAGGTACGCTCAATTTGCCAATCTTTCATAATTACAATGGCGATTTGAATCATTCGGTCCCCATTTGCTGGAGAATGACCTGTTGTCTCCAAATCAACAATTGCATATTTTTGACTTTCCATCATACATCTCAACTCACAGTTCACATTAGATAGATGAATTTTATCATATTTTTGGTTTAGCAGCATCCCTTTGCCTTTTACAAGTAAACATAAAAAAGAAGCATGCACAATTTGTACACGCTCCCTTTTATACTACAGTATTGTTGCCTCTGGCTCATGGGTAATCATTTCTTTTATCGAATTGCCCTCACCCATAATTGCCACAGTTGGCTTATGCTCTTTGGCCTCTTTATTATCTACATACACATAAGAAATAATAATGACAATATCTCCACGCTGTACTAGACGTGCTGCTGCTCCATTGACACAAATAACGCCTGATCCACGCTCTCCTGCAATAATATAAGTTTCAAAGCGTGCCCCATTATTATTATTCACAACATGCACTTTTTCATTTGGAAGCATACCTACTGCATCTAAAATATCCTCATCAATTGTAATAGAACCAACATAATTTAAATCTGCTTGTGTCACTGTTGCACGGTGGATTTTACTGTTCATCATCATTCTCAACATTTTATAATCCCTCTTTCACATTAAAGATACAATTATCAATTAAACGAGTGCTACCAATATAGACAGCCGCAGCCAATAATACTTGCTCAGTGTTAGCAGTGACTGGTGTTAAATCTGGATACGCTAATAGTTCCATATAATCTATTTTGCCACTTGTCTTTGTAGCAATATGTGCTTTTGCCTTCGTAAGAGCGGTCTCTGCTTCACCATTCGTTAAAAAGCTATCGCGGGCTAGCTGTAGTGCTTCATAAATCGCAGGTGCCTCCAAACGCTCTGCCTCATTTAAATAGATATTACGCGAGGATTTTGCTAAACCATCCTCCTCACGTACAATTGGAACGACTCGCATTTCTAACGGATAGTTAAAATCACGGACCATTGTAGCAATTATAGCAACTTGCTGTGCATCCTTCTGGCCGAAATATGCTTTTGTTGGTTGTACTAGGTGAAATAATTTTGATACGACCTGTAAAACGCCATCAAAATGCCCAGGGCGACTCGCGCCACAAAGAATGGTTGCTTGTTTACCCGCATGAATACGAATGCCGCCATCATAAGGATACATTTCCTCAACACTTGGTGCGAAAACGATATCTACCCCTGCTGAAGCTGCCAATTCCGTATCTCGCGGCAGGTCTCGTGGATAGCTTTCAAAATCTTCGTTTGGTCCAAATTGCGTTGGATTGACAAAAATACTCATTACAACTACATCATTTTCAGCACGAGCTGTCTGTGCAAGAGTTAAATGTCCCTCATGTAAGTAACCCATCGTTGGAACTAGACCAATTGATTGTTGATTTCGTTTTATTGCTTGGATTGCAGCCGTTAGTGCTTGAATTGTTGTGACTACTTTCATTACTTTACGCCCCCATATAGCTGATCCAGTGCTTCCTCTTTCATCGTGAAGAAATGCTTTGGCGCTGGGAATGTTCCAGCTTTCACTGCAGTTACATAATCTGCAATTCCACGACTTGCCTCGTTCCCCATATCACCAAAACGCTCTACAAATTTTGGTACATGATGGGAGCCGTAGCCGAGCATGTCATGATAAACCAATACTTGCCCATCAGCCTCTACTCCTGCACCAATGCCAATCGTTGGAATGATTAGATTAGCAGATAGCAACTCTGTAAGCTGATGTGGGATACATTCGACAACAACAGCACAAGCTCCAGCCTCTTGGCATTTTTTTGCATCTTCTAGTAGCTTCGTTGCCTGCTCTGCGGTTTTACCCTGCACCTTATAGCCGCCTAGTACTCCTGCCGATTGTGGAAGTAACCCTAAATGAGCTACCACTGGAATACCAGCTGACGTTAATTTACGTATCGCTGGTATAACTTCATCAGCCCCTTCTAACTTTAGTGCATCCGCACCCGTTTCCTGCATCATGAATACAGCTGTTTTCAACGTCTCGTTTACATCACCGTGATAGGAACCAAACGGCATATCCACAACGACAAATGTATCCTTTGCACCACGGCGCACTGCTTTTGCATGATGAACCATATCTGCTACAGTTACTGGCATTGTAGAGTTATAGCCCAGCACCACCATTCCTAGTGAATCGCCCACTAGAATCATATCAACATCCGCTTCCTCCGCGAATCTTGCAGCAGGATAATCATATGCAGTCAGCATGACAATTTTCTCACCTGCTCCCTTCATCTTTAAAAAATCTGAAGTAGTTTTCATCATGTAGTCCTCCTTTTTTTAAGGAAAGAAAACAGAAAAAACCCTTCTGGTCCTAAATTGGACAGAAGGATAGTGTTTCGTTCATGGTCAAAATTACCTCCTACATTGCAATTTCCATAAGAGGCAGTAACTTGATTATTTTATAGGCATACTTAATAGCCTATATCTGAATCAGGTTCCATTTTAGAACGTTCGTTTTCTTCCGTCCCTGTCTCTAAAAGATCAAGGCAGATATTTATTAGAAATAAGTCTTACGCTTTTGAAGGTGCCGTTCACAAAGGATACTGCCCTTCAGCACATACTATAACAGATTTCCCTACTAATCTTCAATTATTATTTTCTTATAATTACATTTACTTTATGATTTCAGTGTAAGAGTCTTTATGTTCTTACTATGCGAAAACTCTTTTTTCGATAGGCTTCAAAAATTGTAAAAAGAAGGAAAGCCAATAAAAAAGTCCATAAGCCAGACGTCACATTTGTAATCGGAATAAAAACATCCCAAAGTGAATTAATGAAAGCATGGAAAATAATACAGAGAAAAATACTTTTAGTGGAAAGATAAATAATGGTTAATAAAAAGGATAACGCCAAAGCAGTTAAAGTGAACCAAAGGAAATTCATAGTCATTTGATTAGAGCCCACGACAAACCATAATGGTAAATGCCAAATTGTCCAAATGGCACCTACCATAAATGTACTGAGTAATGGAGACCATCTTTTTTGCAAAGTTGGCTGTAAAAATCCACGCTAGCCTATTTCCTCTAAACCTCCTCCAATGATCATAATTGGAAGTTCTATTAATGCTAGATATAGTGGTTTTTCCATTACAGCTCCACCCCAGAGAGTTGGTAAAAAGCAAGCGATAAATGCCAAGCTAATAACAAATATGTACCACGATAAAGGGTGTTTAGCATTTTTTATATTATGGACAAAAGATTGAAACTCTTCTTTCGTTGAATATTTCTTTTTCAACCAAATCTCACAAAATGCTGGCGTGACACCTCCTAGAATAAATAATATCATCGAAATCGCATTACCAAATTTTAAAAGATTTAGCTGTGTTAAGATGGCTAAGCCTCCCCATAAGAACCATGATGTAGCAAAGGTAAGTACTAAAAATCTTCTTATCTCTACTCTCAATGCTCTGTCCTCCCTTCTTTTGCACCTAGTAGTAATAACACAGATTTACATAGTGTATTCATCAATTTAATTTCATCAAACTGCATTTGATCAATCGGTAAAACGCCATAACATTTTTGCAATAAAACATCCCTAACAATGCCATCAATTGAGGTGACCATAAAGATAGATAGGTCCTCAATCGAAATCGTTGGCTGAAAGTAGCCTGTAGTTATTCCCTTATGAATGACATTAGAAATATTGTGTATTAAATATTGGCCACTTTCATTCTCAGTGATGTTTGACAAAATTTTCTCCTGCCTTGCTGGATTGTTTGCAAATAAAATGGTGAGCTCAAATTGGAATTTTCCCACTGTTGATAAGTTTTCCTTTATATACTCTCCAAGAAAATTAAATAATTGAATCATTGATGTTTTGGGTGAATCGTTAGTTTCCATTATTTCATCAACAACATGTTTATAATCTGCGTTAGCATTAGATTGGTTTATGACCTCAACAAGTATTTCATCTAAGTCTGAATAATAACGGTAGATTCCCCCTTGACTCATACCTGAGGCTTTAATAATATCTCTCATCGTAATATCGTAGAGTGGCTTCATTTTACAAACAGTTAAGGCAGATTCTAAAATCCTCATTTTCTTTTCCTTTACATATTCTTTGCTTACCTTTGGCACCCTATTATCCTCCTTTTTATAAAAATGACACTAGTATCATTTTTAGATTACTTTAACCAATTTTTTATTTCAAGTAAAAATGACAATATTGTCATTTATTTTTTATAAAATTTGACAAATCAATGCTATACATCATATAATATCCACATACTATATGATATATAATATAGAACCTTGTATAAGTAATACATCGAGAGGTGGGAAAAGATGACATTTCAGCTTGGCTCAGCTTTGCTTGATGCTTGTGTGCTTGCTATTGTCGATAAAGAGGATGCATATGGCTATTTATTAACACAGCAAGTTCAGTCTGTGATGGATATTTCAGAATCAACGTTATATCCAGTGTTACGTCGATTACAAAAAGCAAACTACCTAACAACCTACGATCAGCCGTATCAAGGTAGAAATAGACGGTATTACCAAATTACTGAACAAGGTCGAATACGATTACTAGAGCTTTTAAAAGAATGGAAACTCTATAAGGAAAAGGTTGATTGTGTACTTTTAGGAGGTAATGTAAATGGATAGAGTAAGCTATTTAAAAAAGCTTCGAGGAAAATTACGTCGGCTTCCTGCCCATGAATTAGACGCTGCACTTGCCTATTATGAAGAATACTTTGAAGAGGCGGGAGAGGAGAATGAACAAAGGGTAATCACAGAACTCGGCTCCCCTTCACAAGTTTCCTCACAAATATTAGCTGATTTTGCACTGAAAGATTTAGAGACTTCTTCAGAAAAGTCAGCTAAAAAGAATATGACAGCCATTTGGCTTATTATTCTAGCTATACTATCAGCACCACTTTCTCTGCCATTACTTGCAACGGCTATTGCACTTATTTTTTCATTAGGTGCGGTCATTATCAGTTTTATCTTTGCTATTGGAGCTGGCATCATCAGTATTTTTTTCGGTGGAATTGCGGCCCTTGTTTCAGGCTTCTTCATTTTAACAGAGGATTGGCCCACTGCTCTGCTCTTTATGGGGGTTGGCTTTATCATAACAGGCTTGGGTGTTTTACTCTTCCCAATCGTCGCTCGTTTTATCAAGAAAATCGTCCTTATTTCGGTTGAGACATTGGGGAGATTATTCCACAAAATAACGAAAAAACGAAAAGGAGGTTTGTAAATGACTTCCAAAAATACCCTTTTAGCGATGACAATGATTGCGTTAGGTATATTATTAGCAGTAGTCGGCTATTTTTCAGGTGGTCGATGGTTCTTTATCAAAGATGAGGATGGTCTGCATTTACCAGACAATAATACATTAGTCAGTCAATCATATGATTTGGATGCATTTACGAGTATAAATATAGTGAATGACTATGGCGATATTAACATTATCGCGAGTGATAGCGACTATAAATTAGAAGCAAATGTACTTGAGCAACAAGATATAACGTATCATATTGAAAATGGAACCTTGACGATTGAAGCAAAAGCGAAGAAAAAGAATCGCATGCAATTTGGTTTTGCTAGCTTTTCTACTCCTTCTATCAAACTCTATGTTCCAGCAGATAAACAACTAGATTTGATTGTGATAGACAGTAAATTCGGAGATACTTCCCTTCATGATTTACATTATCAACAGCTTAATCTTATTCAAGATTATGGTGATATTACATTTGCTAATACCACTGGTGAGAAAACCGAGATTACCCAGGATTTTGGTGATTTAACGCTCCAACAATATTTTAGTAACGGCACCAGCATTAACAGCAAGCATGGTGATATAAATATGGATGGAACTTTAAATGGTCAAACCACTATTACCTCTAGCTTTGGAGATGCAACGCTTCACTTACTGAATAAACAAAGTGAAATAGGTTATGAATTAAAAACAAGTTTTGGTGATGTTTCGATCAATGACGAAGAACAAAGTGGCACAGTTACTCAATTGAACAAAGGTGATCATCAATTGAATGTTTCCTTGTCACATGGTGATTTAGATGTGTCTTTAAAATAATGACATTAAAATAAGCTGCAAGAATGAACTTGCAGCTTATTTTTATTTTATTTTTATATCGCCTGCATAAATTGTTCGGATTGTACCATCATCTTGGGTAAGCTGTAGTACTCCATCGTCTGTAATTCCACTAGCAATACCTTCAAAACGTTCACGTATTGTCGTAACCTCAATACGTTGACCAATTGTACAGGACATTTGCTCCCATAGCGCTTTTATACTCGTAAAGCCCTCTTTGACATATAACTCTGTAAATTGCTCTAAGTACTGTAAGATTGTTGCAACAAGTGCAGCACGGTTAATCTCCTCACCCGCTTCTAAGCGTAGAGATGTTGCAATTTCAGATATATCTGGTGAAAAATCGGATGCCACCTGATTTGCATTTATGCCTATACCGACAAGAAGTGCTTGTACAAGATCTGCCTCCGCCTGCATCTCCGTTAAAATGCCTGTACATTTTTTTCCGTTAATGAGTAGATCATTTGGCCATTTAATAGCCGGTTCAACTTGTTTATATAATGTCTTAATTGCCATTGTCACTGCAACTGCCACGACAAGCGTATAAGATGACGCCTGCTGGGGTGTAACATCTGGTCTCACAATAATAGTCATCCAAATGCCAGTGCCATTAGCAGATTCCCACATACGAGCCAGACGGCCACGGCCAGCTGTTTGCTCTTCTCCAATTATAACCGTACCTTGTGGTGCGCCCTCCTGTGCAAGCTTATGAGCAATAGTTTGTGTTGAATCTACTACATCAAAATAGTGGATTTCACGGCCAAACTGTTTTGTATTTAGAAAAAGCTCAATTTGTGTTGGACTTAAACTATTAGGTACTCCTGTCAGCACATAACCTTTTTTCTTAATCGTTTCAAATGTGTAGCCTTCCTCCTGTAATGTCTGCATATGCTTCCAAACTGCTGTACGTGACACACCAAGAGAATCTGCCAGCTCCTGACCTGAAACCGCTTCACCATTCGCTGCTAATATTCTTTTTAAAATTTCATCCTTCATGGAAATACTCATGCTCTATCCATTCCTTTATCTGTTGTCGGTCATTTTGTAGTTCGCCATTCACGACTGCTTCTAGCATCTTCTGTAATGCTTCTTTTATCCATGGTCCACCCTTTTTTCCAGACCATGTTAATAAGTCCGAACCGTTTACTACTAATTCCTGCTGATGTTTTATAGGAAGCTGAGCCTGTAATTCAGCTATACTTTGCTGTGGTATGTGAACGCTAAGTTGCCTCAGCTCTGCAAAATAGCGAGCTGTTTCAAGTTCTTGCTGCGTAAACATCAAGTAATCCATATTCGACCAACCTCTTTTTAAGGCCTCTAAAGCGGCTAGCACGGACTTAACAAATCCGGTTTCCTTATTCGATAATCGATAGTAGCGCAATATGTCTTGCCAACATTCACCCTGTAACACTGCAAAATATGCCCAGCCTACTAGCTTATTGTGAGCCTTAAAATCACTCCACTGATTAGCCTCAAAAGAGCCATGCAAATAATTGGCTAAACCACTTTCTTCAAGAATTTTAATACCCTTAAAAACATCTTTCCCTATCCACATCTTATCAAGCTCCGCCTTTATGCGTTCATTCGCAATCCAGGAAATATCAGCGGCTTTGTTCTGTATCGCCTGCAATGTTGCAGATTCAATTTCAAAACCAAGCTGGGCTGTAAACCGTACTGCTCGAAGCATTCGTAACGCATCCTCAGTAAATCGAATCTGAGGATTACCTACAGCTCGAATAACACCAGCTTCAATATCCTGATGTCCTCCGTAAAAATCAACGAATGAACCATCGCGGCACATCGCAATGGCATTCATCGTAAAATCTCGGCGCTGTAAATCTTCCTTGAGCGAACGCACAAACTGCACTTCCTCAGGTCTACGGTGATCCGTATATTGTCCATCGGTGCGAAATGTCGTTACCTCTACAGAACCGGCAGGCACGATAACAAGTACCGTCCCATGCTGAATACCTATATCAGCTGTATGATTAAAAACGGTCTTTACTTCTTCTGGCATGGCATTTGTCGCCACATCTACGTCGTGGGCAGGGCGGTCGAGTATTGTATCTCGCACCGCACCACCTACTATTACTGCTTCAAAGCCTGCGTTTTCTAATTGTTCTAAAACTGAATAGGCTATTTGCCATTCTTTATTGTTTTGCATGATTTCTTTCCGCAACCTTCTCATACAATTTTTCATATTGCTCAACGATTTTAGTTGAGTGGAATTTTTCATCGACAGCACGGATAGCAGCTTTACGGAAACGTTGTAATTTTTCTTCATCCTGCAATAAATTCACAGCGTACTCTGCAACGGCATCTGTATCCCCTAATTCCACGATATAGCCATCCACACCATGGTCGATAACCTCAGGAATTCCGCCAACATTTGAACCAATACAAGGCACACCACACGCCATTGCTTCCAATAATACCAGCCCGAATGATTCCTGCTGTGAAAGTAATAATTTTAGATCACTGATGGCATACAATTCAGCCAAGTTTTCTTGCTTGCCTAAAAATAAAACATCTTTTACATAAGGACTTTCCTTTACTTGGTCCATTACACGATGCTTTTCTGGTCCATCTCCTACTAATAATAATTTTGCCTTCATATTCGCACGAATTTTCATAAATGAATCCACAATATGCGGAAGATTCTTAATTTTACGGAAGTTAGAGACATGGATAATGACTTTTTCATCATCTTGAATACCAAATTGTTCCTTTAAATTACTAGAATTACGAGGGAAGTATTCACGTTCATCTACAAAGTTGTAAATCGTTTCAATAGGTTTTACCGTATCTATCAGTTCATAAGTTTGTTCCTTTAAGGCTTTGGATACTGTAGTAACAATATCAGATTTATCAATTCCATACTTTATAGCTTGTGACAGAGTAGAATCCTGCCCTAGCACTGATATATCTGTGCCATGTAAGGTTGTGACAATGCCAATATCTCGCCCACTCATCTCACGTGCTAATACCGCACATACTGCATGTGGAATAGCATAATGTACATGCAATACATCCAGTTCTTCATCCTTAATGACATCAGCCATCTTACTTGCTAAAGCTATATCATATGGCGGATATTGAAATACCGAATAGTTGTTCACTTCAACTTCATGGAAAAAGACGGTTGGATATATTTTATTCAATCGAAATGGTACGCTTGAGGTGATGAAATGAATTTCGTGTCCTCTCTCTGCAAGCATTTTTCCTAATTCTGTCGCAATAACACCAGAGCCTCCAACAGTTGGATAACAGGTAATGCCGATTTTTAGCTTTCTCATTCGATGATCATCCTTTCTAAATCGCGTCTTTTTGTTAATTTCGTCTTTCTTGAATCAGTCTCCAATCCACAAAGCCCTCTTGCAGGCCTTTAAGTAATATTTCTGCAGTTCCCATATTTGTCGCCAGTGGCACTTGGTAAACATCACAAAGACGGATAAGTGCAGAAACATCCGGCTCATGTGGCTGTGCTGTTAAAGGATCACGGAAAAAAATAACCATATCCATATCATTATTGGCAATCATTGCGCCAATCTGTTGATCTCCGCCAAGTGGACCTGAACGAAAACGTGTAACCTCTAAACCTGTAGCTTCAATTACACGCAGTCCTGTTGTTCCTGTAGCGTACAAATGATGTTCATTTAAAATATCTTTGTAAGCAATAGCAAACTGTACTAAATTATCTTTTTTACGATCATGTGCAATTAGTGCGATTTTCATAAAGCGTCCATCCCCATCTTTAGATGATGTTTTCTAAACCATATACAAGCTGATCCATTTTCATAACCTCTTCTACGCAAAAGGCTATCCCTGACATAAAAGAATTACGATTTAAAGAATCATGGCGTATCGTTAATAACTGTCCATCCCCACCAAATAAAACTTGTTGGTGTGCCACTAAACCTGGCAATCGGGCAGAATGTATGCGCATGCCATCAAACTCTCCCCCTCTAGCGCCAGCAATCGTTTCTTTTTCTTCAGGATGTCCTTGCACTTTTGGTGCTCGAACTTCTTGAATCAATTGTGCCGTTTTCACAGCCGTTCCAGATGGTGCATCTAGCTTTTGATCGTGGTGCATTTCAATAATTTCTACATCTGGTAAGTATTTTGCCGCCTCTTTCGCGAATTTCATCATCAATATTGCACCGATCGCAAAGTTTGGGGCAATAATGCAGCCTAGTTCTTTTTCTTTTGCAATTGCTGATAATTCCTCTAGTTGTCTATCTGTAAAACCTGTTGTACCTATGACAGGTCGTACATTTAAATGTAATGCTTCTTTTGTATGCTTATATACTGCATGTGGGTTCGTTAAATCCACTAGTACGTCTGGTGCGGCTGCCTCTACAAGATCATGCATTTCTGTAAATATAGGTACTGTATAGCTCGCTGGAAACATGTCTAAATCAGCTAACGTTTTTCCTACTTCCTTATAATCTAGTACAGCTACTAATTCCATTTTGTCATGTTTCATAACTGTATGTACAGCCTCAGCTCCCATTTTTCCCCTAGGTCCTGCAATTGCTACACGAATCGACATTATTCCTCATCCTTTCTAGTCCAGCGATCTTTATCTCTCGTTTCAAATTTATGTATGACGCGTAAAAGTGCTTCGTCTAATTTAATACCTTGTGCATTGGCAAAGCAAACTAACACAAAGAAAAAGTCGCCTAATTCTTCTTCGATGCTATTTGTTCCCTCTGTACTCTTTTTCTTTTTTTGTCCATAAGCATCCTGTACCTCTCGTGATAATTCACCAAGTTCCTCTGTTAACCGTGCCAATAATTCAAAGGGTGGGAAGTAACCTTCCTTAAATTGTCCTATATAATCATCAACACGCTGCTGTAAAGCTTGCATTGTCACTTGTTCAGTCATTAAAATCACACTCCTACATACCATCGTATAAAATTTACACCATTGTTGTCAAAAACAATAAAATATCAGATAATAGATAGCACTACTTCATTTGTTGGAACTACAGGAGGATACATGCTAAAACAGATTAAAATTCGCAATATCATAGCAATTATGCTCGGAGCTGCCATTTTTAGCTTTGGCTTCGTCCACTTTAACATGCAAAATCAGCTTGGTGAAGGTGGCTTAAGTGGAATTACGCTTATACTTTATTTTACACTAGGTTGGGACCCTGCCTTAATGAATTTACTATTAAATATTCCTATGTTTATCATAGGCTATCGTTTACTTGGAAAAAAGTCATTTGTTTATACACTTGTGGGAACTTTATCGGTATCTGTATTTCTTAAAGTTTTCCAAAAATATCAATTTACGATTCATTTAGAGGACGATATGTTACTCGTTGCTCTTTTTGCAGGTGTATTTGTTGGACTAGGGCTTGGCATCGTCTTTCGCTTTGGTGGTACGACTGGTGGTGTGGATATTTTGGCACGACTTGGACATAAATACTTTGGCTGGAGCATGGGTAAAACAATGTTCATCTTTGATGCCATCGTTATTATTCTATCATGGCTAACATTTTTAGATGCACGTTCTATGATGTATACGCTTGTTGCGGTATTTGTTGGAGCGCGTGTCATTGATTTTGTTCAAGAAGGGGCTTATGCTGCACGTGGAGCACTTATTATCTCTGAAAAATCAAGTACGATTGCCGAAATGATTGCACTGCGAATGGAACGTGGTATCACAATTTTAGAGGGACATGGTCATTTTACAAAGCAACAAAAGGAAGTAATATATTGTGTTATTGGTCGAAATGAGGTTGTTCGATTGAAATCGATCATTCATGATGTAGATCCCCACGCCTTTGTATCAATTATAGAAGTTCGTGATGTTGCAGGGGAGGGCTTTACCCTTGACAATCAAAAGCAGCCAATACATTAGGCAAGAGCATTTCATTAAAAGGCAAAGCGAGTTCCCACTGCATCTACATTTTAATTCCAAAAGAATTCAAACTGCTAGCTATCATTTCAGGCGAGCAGTTTTTTTCTCTGACTGATTATTGTTTATAGATAAAAAACTTGCCATAGTGGCGAATTCACCACTACAACAAGCTTTTACATTAATCATCACTACGCATATTTGTAAAGATTAACACTAAACGTAATAATTCTAAGACAGCTACCGCTGCGGCTGCAACATATGTTAATGCCGCTGCACTTAACACTTTTCGTGCTGGTCGCTCTTCCTCATTTGTAATAATACCTAGTGAATTCATCTGCACTAATGCACGCTTGGATGCATCAAATTCAACTGGTAATGTTACTAATTGGAAAACTACTCCTGCCGCTAATAATATGATACCTAACAACAAGAAATTCGAACTACTAGCAAAAATACCAATCATTACAAATATCCAAGATGCATTGGATGAAATATTTGCTACTGGAACTAGCTTACTACGTAATGTTAGCATGGAATAAGCTTCTTTATGTTGGATGGCGTGGCCCACCTCATGGGCAGCAACAGCAGCACCTGCAACACTCGCTTCATAAAAGTTACTTTCTGATAAAGCTACCGTTTTTGTTGCCGGATTATAATGGTCCGACAAAACTCCTTGCGTTGGAACAACTCGTACATCATATAAACCGTTCGCATCTAAAATCGCACGCGCTACCTCTGCACCTGTTTGTCCCTTCATTGTACGTTCTTTCGCAAACTTATTGTACGTGCCTTTGACCTTCATTTGAGCATATAGCGGCAGTAGCAATATAATCGCAAAATAAACAATATACATGGCTATTGACAATTTTCTAACCCCTTTCTACCTCGATACTATAATTCTATAATCAATACCCTAATTCGGCAAATATTTGCGCCACCTAATTGAGAAAATAGCTAAAAATATACATGCAATTGATAACCAAAACGTAAAATAGCCAATATAGTTAGTATAATCAGCTAAATCACGGTACATAGGCATTTGTCCAAACACATAATCAATAACATCATTATGCAATGTCCAAACCGCTGCCACAGCAATATGCCAATATGTAAAAACGTATTTCCCAATATAAAGGATTGCTTGAACAGCCATTGCAAAATGGGAGCCTACGAGCATCCATCCTTGCCAGCCAATCGAGCCTGTTTCAATCAGTGTCCAGATATTCATAACATCTGCCCAAATCCCATATTTCACCAACGTGACAAGGGCAAGGACTTCCATCAATGGCCAACTCTTTCCCAAAATCCAGACTAACAAAACAAAACAAAAGAATAAACTGGCAGTTGGGCTATCTGGCACAAAAATATAAAAAATGGGCTTTGTTATTGCTAGCTGCCAACCATACCAATAATAGCCGTAAATAGTTCCAAGTAGATTAATAATAAGTAATACAACTAAAAATGATTTATGTGTAAGGAGATACCAGATATTTGCACGTGTAATTTGCATGTTTAACACTCCTTTGTCTTACGTCTTTACTAAGATGCCTTTTTTAACTGTAATTATGTATCATATCGTTTTAATCTCCCCCATTTTGTGATGGGAAGACAATATCTATTCTAACAAAATGGCACAAACTATTCAGCTCGCAAACTGTCAAGCTTTTAAATTTATTGATACAGAAGTCTGATTTTGGAAGAGGTTTGCGCATATAAAATATTATTGTAATAAAATATATTTCATAGGAACTTTATTGAAGCTGATACAGTCTTATATAAAGCGAGAAAAAAAGAGCCAGTTTCCTGACTCTTTTAAACTAAGCCTATTCTTTAGCTTTTAAGCTTGCAATAAATTCAGCTAATTGCTTCGCTTCTTCATCTGTACCATTAAATAATCCTGCTGGCATTTTGCCACGACCATTATGAATAATATCTTCAATTTCTTCAGCTGTTAGTTCATTACCAAGTAATTGTGGAGCAGATGGACCACCTTTTAAGTCAGCAGCATGACAACCGATACAAGATTTAGCTTGTTCACCAGTGTCACCATTCCAAATTGCAAATCCTGGTAGAGATTCATCAATATCAACTTCAACCTCTTTTACAATGGCACCCATAGCCTTTTGAGCTTCCCAGTCATGGTTCACAACTGACTCCCAAGTTAAGTAGAACATAGCAGCCAAAGTTAATAACATAAACGCAGTCGGTAATGGACGTTTAGATGGACGACGTTCTGGACCTTTATCTAAAAATGGCATTAATAATAGAGCTCCAAATGCAAGACCTGGTATTACAATAGCTCCAATAACATTATATGGACCAGAAGCAAATGAGTATTTTAATAATTGATACATGAATAAGAAGTACCAGTCTGGTAATGGTATATAAGCTCTTGTTGGATCAGCCGGTCCTTCAAGTGGTGATGGATGGGCAACTGTTAATAATAAATAAGCAATTAAGAATACAGCACCTACCATCCACTCTTTAAGTAAGAAGTTTGGCCAGAAAGCTTCCGTCTTACCTGGATACTCAGAATAATCCTTTGGAACGTTCGGCATTCTGTGATTCGCTTTAATACGAGAATCACCAACAAATTTCATTCCTTTTCCGCGATGCATTGTTTCCCCTCCTTTAAAAAATCATCGAACCGTCAAGAACATTACAACGGTCCTGAAATTCCTTGACGACGAATCATGATAAAGTGCGCTGCAAGTAACCCAAACAATACTGCAGGTAAGAAGAATACATGAATCGCAAAGAATCGTGTTAACGTTTGAGCTCCAAGAATCGTTGAGTCACCCGCTAATAAGACTTTAATCATCCCACCGATAAACGGTACAGATGCAGCAATTTCGATACCTACTTTTGTAGCGAATAATGCTTTCATATCCCAAGGTAATAAGTATCCTGTAAAGCCTAGACCCATCATTACCCCAAAAATACCTACACCAACCATCCAGTTTAATTCACGAGGTTTCTTATAAGAACCTGTAAAGAATACACGAAGAGTATGTAAGAACATCATTACGATTACTAATGAAGCTCCCCAGTGGTGCATACCGCGTACGATTTCACCAAACGCTACTTCGTTTTGTAAATAATAAACTGACTTCCATGCATTCACTACATCTGGTACATAGTACATTGTTAGGAACATACCAGATAGAATTTGAATTACTGTAATGAAGAAAGTTAAACCTCCAAAACAATAAACGAATGCTGAAAAATGATGTGCAGGGTTCACGTGCTCAGGCACTTCGTGGTCGGCAATATCACGCCAAATCGGAGTAATATCTAAGCGTTCATCGACCCAATCATAAATTTTATTTAGCACTGTTTTGTACCCCCTTACTTAACTAGAGTATTTGCTTTAGTTGGACCAAGCCATAAGTAACCATCTTTTTCTTGTACTTCATATTCATCCAACGGACCTATAGGTGGTGTTCCTGCAATGTTTTTACCGTTTTTCTCGTAACGTCCAGCGTGACAAGGACAGAAGAATTGATTTGGATGTGCTGAATCTTGCTCCCAGCCAACCATACATCCTAAATGCTTACAAACAGGTGATAATGCAATTATTTGATCGCCTTCTTTGTAAACCCATGCTACGTTTGTTACTTCTGATTTGTACCATGCATCAACTTGTTCAAATTTTAAGTCAACTTTAATAGGTGTGTCAGTAATATCAGCGATTTTATGCTCTGTGTTTATAAAATCCCCACCACCATGATTTTGTAATACTGGGTCAATCGCAAAGCGAACCATTGGCATCAGCATACCTGCCGCCATAAAGCCACCTACACCAGTTAGTGTATAGCTTAGGAATTGACGACGTGAAACTCGATTATTACTCATTTTTTTCCCCCCTCTAACTTAAAGGTCAGTCCAACGGACATACTTTTACAAATAGTAATACTAGGACATATCTATGATATATCAAGTCCATAGCTTGGTCAATATAGCATTCTGTGGAAAGCTGGAGAATGTGAACATTTATTGAAACAAATTGTTAAATCTGTGCCCATTTGGTCGAAAAAGTTGGAATCACTTGTCGTAGTTGATCCTCAAGAATAGTATTTTTCACACCTTTTTCCATGCTTTCTAATGGAATCGCTGGCAGCCAAATAACATTTACTACATCTCCAATATTTGTCCAAAAATGGTCACAAGTAATGAAGAACACATGCTTAAAACCAGCATTATGTAATTGTGATTCTAGTTGTTGAGGTAACTCTTCGTTTTTCAAAGCTGCACTATACGAAAATGGCGGCAGCAGTAATAAACGACCTTTAAATTGCTGCTCAATAAATGATGTCAGTGATAACAAAAAATCAGCTTCTGCTCCGCTCTGTTTCATTTTTTCAGAAGTTAGATCGATAGATACGAGTGGAACAATTGCTGTATCGATAAATTCCTTCTGCGCCATAAACGATGTCACATCGTTTGCGTTAAAATACATTCAACAAACCTCCTTAATCTTACCAACATAAAAATGCCCTTCTCCACTCTTCAATTAGGATATCCAATAAAAAGTGAAAACAATCATTCACTAGTTATGTTACCATATTGAGGTGGATAAAGGACATTCAATTTTTACCTATCACTAATGTAAATTAGCCGTTTCCTTTAAAGCTTGTAACAAATTTGACAATTCATAAAAGCGCTCTTCATCTCCCTGATCAAGTGCTTCATCAATTTGTGCGAGTAATTTTTCTTCTTGGAATACGAGTAAGCTGTTGGAAAGCAGCTCTTCTGCCAGTAAACGGTCTTTTTCACTAACAATCAGTGTTTCTGGCATATAAGGGTTTTCTTCAAGAACTGCTAAGTATTGTGCACTTGGTGGTATATTCGGAAAATTCAATTGTATATACATATCTTCTTGTTCATGTAAGCGTAAATCATGAAAGGATTTCTCAGCATCTGCTGTCATTACATTGCCTTTATAAAAACGAAATGGCACACCTGTTGAGTCAACAGTTGACATCACCATTGCTCTTGGGCAATAGTGTGCTTCTTCAACAAATCGGATTCGCTTTAATAGCTCGTCATTACTTAAAAGGTAATTTAAAATCCATACACACTCACGACGTTTCAATTGATAATTTTTTAAAAACCATCGAACAAATGCTTTTTTATCGACAACTGATACAGAAGCAGTCATACCCACTCCCTCCTTTACTCAAATTCTAAGGATTCTAACTTCTCTTGCCACTCTGGTTCACCTGGTTGAATAGCTATTAATTGGCCGAGTACTTCCTTCGCTTCTGAACGCTTTCCTTCCTCTAACAAGAAGTAAACATATTTTTCTAAAAATGTTGCGTCTTCCTTAAAATCATTATATGCCAAACTGTAAAATTCGTATGCACGGTCGTACAATTCTAAATTTTCATATGCCTCTGCAGCAAACGGATATAGAGCGCTCCATTCAAAATCATTTTGCTGCAATGTCTCAAATAATTCGATGACATCTTCAAAACGTTCCTGCTGTGCTAAAAGAGAAATTAAGACTAATACTGCCTCCATGTATTCAGGATCTAACGCAATCGCTTCACGTAAATACTGTTCTGCCTCAGCCTGTAGTCCATTTTTCAGTGCCATTTTGCCAGCAAATAAATACAAGGATTTATCGTATTCATCACGCTTTAAACCTTCCAGAATAGCGCTATAGGCTTTTTTATTATCATCTGTCATGGCATAGCTTTCAGCAAGTAATAAATAGGCAGAAAAATAATCAGGATCTAATTCTTTTAATTCTTCTAATTGTTTTATCGCCATTTCATATTTTTGTGATTGAAATGCAGAATAAGCTGCGCCAAATAAAATATCTGGCTTCACTTCATCCTCAAGAGCTGCTAAATAATACTCTAAAGCTGTTTCATAGGCAGCACCGGCTCTATATACCTCAGCAAGACGTTCTAGAAGACTGACACCTGCAAACTCACCCTGTTGTGCATTTAACTCTTCATATAGTCTCGCAGCCTCTAAAAAACGACCTGTTTCAAATAATAGCTCTGCTTTGGCAAAATGTAATAATGGTTCATCAGGTAAAATAGCTAACGCCTCATTGATACGTTTTTCCGCTACCTCAAACAAACCTTGCATTTGATAATAATCCGCTAATACTAATAAAGCTTGTGGATATTCCGGTGAGGTCTCCTCAATTTCCAGTAATAAATCTAATGCCTCATCCTCATTACCAAGCTCCATTAATACATTTGCACGATCGATTTTTAACTGTGCCTCATCTGGAAATAAAAATTGCAAATGCTCCAGTACACGGTCAGCTTCTTTCATATACCCATACTGCATAAAAACCTCAGCTAGTGCATAAATTTCCTCGGGTAGCTCCTTTATTAAAAAAGATTCCAGCAGCTGATCAATTAAAGCTAAGTCCCCTTGTTCAAGTGCTTGCATCATTTCAGTCATCGCATTGTTCACAGTTATTCACCTATTCTTTCATTGATATCTTTATGCTACAAAACATTTTCTTTCGAAACAAGAAAAAACTCCCCAATTACTTGGGAAGTCATTCATCGTTTTTTACTTTACAGACTCGATATGCTCAAAAAATGTTGGATAAGACACTGCTATACAGTCAGCGTCGTCTAATGTAACCGCTCCGTCTGTTATAAGTGCTGCTACAGCGCCCATCATACCAATACGATGATCACCATATGTTTTGAGGCTGGCACCTAGTAATGGCGTTGGTCCTTCAATCACCATTCCATCTTCGGTAGCTTCAATTTTTGCACCAAGCTTTCTTAATTCATCTACCACAGCCGTTATTCGGTCTGTTTCCTTCACTTTTAGCTCCTCTGCATCCTTAATGATGGTTTTGCCGTCCGCCTGTGTGGCTAATAAAGCAAGAATTGGAATTTCATCGATAAGTCGAGGAATAATCTCCCCCTCAATTGTAGTGGCTTTTAATGATGAGGTTTCAATTGTAATTGTTGCAATCGGCTCTGCCTGACTATCTTCATTTGGAATCACTGTCATTGATGCACCCATATTTTGAAGAATTTCAATGATACCGTCGCGAGTTGGATTAATTCCGACATTTTCTAGTGTGATTTTACTATTATGACAGATAGCTCCTGCCACTAAGAAAAAGGCAGCTGACGAAATATCACCAGGTACAGACACATGTGTCCCTGTCAGAGTTTGACCGCCTTCAAATGAGATTACACCATCCCGCACATCAATCTCTGCACCAAATTGACGGAGCATGCGTTCAGTATGATCTCTAGATATTTCTGTTTCTCGTACGATAGTGGTACCTTCCGCACGTAAGCCTGCCAGTAGAACAGCCGATTTCACTTGTGCACTTGCAACAGGCATATGATAATCAATCGCCTGTAACGGTGTCCCCTGGATAGCTAACGGGGTGTATTGACCATTGACTCTCCCTGTAATGTGTGCGCCCATTTGACGTAAAGGATCTATGACACGACGCATTGGTCGCTTGCCAATCGACGCATCCCCTGTCATTACTGAATGGACGTTGGAACCTGCTAGAATCCCTAACATTAGGCGTGTCGTTGTCCCTGAGTTGCCAGTATATAATACCTCTGTAGGTTCTTGCCATCCGTCTATTCCTGGACTGTCTAGGGAGACATTGGTGCCTTCCACATCTATTTTTACACCGAGTTTACGGAAGCAATCAATTGTACTTAAACAATCCTCTCCTAATAAAAAGCCATCTACTGTCGTTTTACCTGTTGCAATAGCTCCAAACATAACAGAACGGTGAGAAACAGATTTGTCACCTGGGATCGTTAAAGTTCCTTGTAAGGAAGGTTTATTATATTGTAATATTTTTTTACTCATTTTTTTCCCTCCAATATGAAGATAAAAAGCGCCGTAATTCGACGCTTTCTTTGTAAATAGGCATTTCTCTAACTATGGAGCACCTATGAAATATATGTTTCAAATTTTGCACGCTTTTGGATGCATGCTGCTGCACGTTCACGGTCACTTTCATTTTGCAGACTAATTACAAGAATCCCAAAAACATCCTCTCTGGACTCTACGATACGTAAATTCGTAATACTGATCGCTTCATCTGCAAGCAGGCCTGTTACTTCAGAAATGACCCCTGGATAGTCGGGAACATCTACATATAAGTCAAATGATGTAAACATTGCTCCTGCACTTATCGGTAATTCATCTCTAAGCTCTTTCGCTACCGCAAAATAGCCTTCAATATCATTCGAACTCCCATGTAGTAGGAGCTCCTTCACACGCCCCATTTCCTTTTCCCAGCCCTCTAGTTGGGCAATGAGTTCATCACGGTTTTGTAATGTAATATCTCGCCATAAAATCGGATTGGATGAGGCAATACGTGTTACATCACGGAAGCCTCCCGCCGCAAGTGAGCGTGTCATCGGATATTCCCCATTTTCACCGCCCAATTGATGCACAAGAGAGGCAGCTACTACATGTGGAAAGTGACTAACAACAGCTGTCATATGATCATGCTCGCGAGCTGAAACACTGACTACTTTTGCATGTGTGAATTTTAATAAACTTTCAAGCTGTGCCATGTTGATAATTTCTTCACCAGCCAGTGGTGTCAGCATATAATATGCATTTTCAAAAAGATGGGCTTTCGCAGCTAGTACACCGCTTTTATGAGAGCCCGCCATTGGATGACCCCCAATAAAGGTAATGCCTAGCTCTCGTAATTCCCCGGCCTTTTGCATAATCATTTTTTTTGTACTTCCTGTATCTGTTACAATAACTTTTTTCTTTAATGGCCATGTTTTCAATTGTTCCATCCACTCTAGTGTTGCGTTAACGGGCGTCCCAAAAATTATGACATCTACGTCTCCAGCAACTGATTTGGGATCTACCACAATGTCATGAACGATATTTAGCGTTTGGGCATGTTCACGTGTTTTAGCATCCATATCATAGCCAATAATTTTCGTTTCTGGTGCCTTCTGTAATGCCAAGGCAATTGAGCCTCCAATTAGGCCAAGCCCAATTACGAGTACTTTGCGTGTCATGCAAAAACCCCTTGCTCTTTAAGGACATTCTCAAGTTGACCGAGTAACGCTTCATTTTGAGCCTCAGTACCAATTGTTACGCGGATAAATCCAGGTAATCCTAAAGCCTTTCCACTTCGGACTATAAAGCCTCGTTTCATCAGCTCGTGGAATACAACATCGCTATCAGCATTAATATTAAAGAAAATAAAGTTTGTATCAGTAGGGAAGTATTTCAAATTATATTTTTCACAAAATTCAATATATTGCTTTTTACCGTTTTCATTCGCATCACGACATGCTTGTATATAATCTTGATCACTTAAAGCGATTGCCGCAACTGCTTGGCTTAATATAGTATTGTTAAATGGCGCTCTTACTGGGTCTAGCTTAGCAATGACATCTGGTTGTCCAATTGCATAGCCAACGCGGAATGAAGCAAGACCATATGCTTTTGAAAATGTGCGCAATAATAGTATATTTGGATACTCCTCGATTAATGGGAGCGTATCTTTATGTTCAGGATGTGTCACATATTCGATATAGGCTTCATCTAATACAACAAGGACATCATTTGGTACCTTTGCAAGGAAGGCCCGTAAGTCAGTATCCGGAATAACAACACCTGTTGGATTATTTGGACTACACACCCAAACAATAGATGTTCGCTCATCAATTGCCGCTGCCATTGCATCTAAATCATGTGCACCTTCAATACATGGAATTTTACGTACTTCTGCACCTTCTATTTCAGCATTATGCCAGTATTGGGAGAAGGATGGGTCAGCCATAACTGTATTTACCCCTGGATACAACAAAGCACGTGTAATAATAGCAATGATATCGTCAGAGCCGTTACCAAAAAGAAGCTGTGTTTCTTTCACACCTAGAAAATTTGCAACAGCCGTACGAAGATTTTGTGCATAGCCATCTGGATAAAGGGCATGATTCACTGCATTATTTTGTAAATAAGCCGTTACCTTAGGTGAGCATCCAAACGGGTTTTCATTCGATGCTAATTTAATGACTTCCTTTAAGCCATATTCACGTTGTACTTCTTCAATTGGTTTACCTGGCTTATAAGCTTGCATACCGTCCAATTGTTGTTTCCATTTCATCTCAAACATCTCCTCTACTTATTTAGCTTGGGCTAAATCTGGTCTTAATTTCACTGCATCATTGAGATACAAGTGCTTTACATCTTTTTGTGCTACTTCTACATCAGCATGAATTAATACACGAATACATAATGGTAATGCATTTGGTACATCCATTTCATGTGTGCACATAACAGGGACATATTGCCACCCGTCCATTAATCGTACGGCACGTGCTGGAAATGCAGACGTAATATCAGGTGTTGTGGAAATAAGAATTGAAGCAATATCATCCACCTCTACTTGATTTGCTTCTACTACTTCTCGCACTAATCTTGCTGTCTCATCCCATACAAGCTCCGGCTTGTCAGATTCAATTGTAATTGCTCCTCTAAGTCCACGAATCATACAAGCACCTCCGCTAATAGCTGTCGAAATTCTGCATCTACCTCTTTGCACTCTACTAGATCAATTGGCTGCACAAAAGGATTACCTACTTTTTTCAGTAAAACAAATTGCAAAATCCCATACTCTGCTTTTTTATCTTTCAGTAAATACTCTGTTAATTGGTCAAAAGTATAATCATTTACAGCCTCAAATGGATAACCATTCTTCACTGCAAAATGTAAAAATGATTTAGTAAAGTGGCGATCTAGCTCACCATATCGTTCACTTAATAATAAGCAATAGACAAGCCCAATCATAACTGCTTCACCATGCGCTACTTTCCCATAACCCGCTGCAGCTTCAATAGCATGTCCATACGTATGACCTAAGTTCAAAAACTTCCGTACAGATTGCTCTGTTTCATCTTCAGCAACAATTTGAGCCTTCACTTCAATACCCTTTCGAAGCTGTATTGCTAATTCTTCTGTACTGAAATGAATGACCGTTTCGGCTGCCATTAATTCCTCTAACCATGCGGCATTAGATATCATGGCATGCTTTATCACTTCTGCAGTACCCGAACGTACCTCACGTTCAGGTAAACTCTCAATAAATACAGTATCGTAAATAACCCCCTCAGGTTGATAAAACGCGCCAATCATATTCTTTCCTAGTGGATGATTAATAGCTGTTTTACCACCAACTGCTGAGTCGTGTGCCAAAATGGTTGTTGGAATTTGAATAAATGGTACTCCACGCATAAATGTAGCAGCAACAAAGCCAGTTAAATCTCCCACAGCACCTCCGCCAAATGCAAAAACAAAGGACTTGCGAGAGCATTTTTGCCGTAATAAAAATGTCTGTGCTGCATTGTATTGTTCGAAGGTTTTGCATGCCTCACCACTTGGTAAGACAAATACCTCAAACTCATATGGAAAATTTGCCTTGAAATAATCTCCTTGAGCTGCCCATACATTGACATCTGTAAAAACAATGAGTTTATCAGCTTTTTGAAGTTTATCCTCAAATGATTTTACTGCTTTCGTTAAAAAATTATGACCAAGAACAACCTCATATTGATGTGATTTTGTTGCAACTGGAACTCGCATAAATTAGAACCCCTTTGTATAACGACGTTGTTCTTCGATTTGAGCTTTTAGTTGTGGTAATTGATCACTATGGAATTGCTCTAAAATAGCATTCGCAATTTCCCAGGCAATAACGTGCTCAGCTACAACTGATGCTGCAGGTACTGCACAGCTATCAGAGCGCTCTACGCTTGCTTTAAATGGTTCTTTTGTTTCGATATCAATGCTTTGCAAAGGTTTATATAATGTAGGAATTGGCTTCATAACACCGCGTACTACAATTGGCATTCCTGTAGACATTCCGCCTTCTAAGCCACCTAGGCGATTTGTTGCACGTGTATAGCCTTGTTCTTCAGTCCAAGTAATTTCATCATGTACTTCAGAACCTTTGCGACGTGCCATTTCAAAGCCAATTCCAAATTCAACACCTTTAAATGCATTAATAGACAGCATAGCGGCTGCTAATTTGGCATCAAGCTTACGATCATAATGAACATATGATCCAACACCAGCTGGCATTCCTTCAACGATAACCTCTACAACACCACCAATTGAATCACCAGCTTTTTTCGCTTCGTCAATCGCCTCTACCATTTTGGCAGAAGCCTCTGGATCTACACAGTAGCATGGGTCTGCTTCAATAATTGCACGAATTTCATCAGCAGATTTTCCCTCCACTAAAGAAGTATCTGCCTTAATACCAATAATTTCTGTTACATGAGACACAATAGAGATGCCTAATTCATTTAATAAAGCTTTAGCCACTGAACCTACAGCTACACGAACAGTTGTCTCACGTGCAGAGGAACGTTCTAGCACATTCCTTAAATCACGATGTCCGTATTTCATGCCTCCTACTAAGTCAGCATGCCCTGGTCGTGGTCGTGAAATTTGACGTTTGATGTCTTCTGGATTCACATCTTCTGATAAAGGCTCTGCTCCCATAATTTTAGTCCAATGCTTCCAATCATCATTTGTGACTACGAGTGCTACGGGAGAACCAAGTGTTTGACCATGACGAACACCAGCAACTATTTCCACTGTATCTGTTTCGATTTGCATACGTCGACCGCGACCATGTCCTCCTTGACGACGCTTTAAATCGTGGTTAATTTTTTCTGTTGTAATTGGCAAGAGTGATGGTAATCCCTCAATAATTGTTGTTAATTGGGGACCGTGTGACTCTCCCGCTGTTAAGTAACGCATAAACGCTTTCTCCCTTCAACTCGCTAAAGTATGTATTTTTCACTATAACATATATTCTCTAAAAAAACAGTCCTTTTGCAAATGTCTTTCAGCCTCTCGTTCATTGTTTACAAATTTTGAAATGTTCTAGCAACTTATGAATTTAAAGCAATTCTATCCTAGACTGAAAACACTATTTTAAATGCGAATATTCTGAACGATTTACATACATCACATTTAAAACGTCATCTATCTAGTAGTGATTCTCAACATAATGAGATACAGCTATCGATTCAAACGTAAATTGTGATTTTTCATTCGCTCAACTATAAAATAAAAAATACGCCTTTTGCTTATGACAAGCGAAAAGCGTACGATTTATTTATGTCTGATGCCTTCAAATATGTACATGACATTCATACGGTCTATTGTACCAGTGCTTTTCTCATATTATTAATTATTTTCGTCTATAAAAGAACGTATCTTCCACGTCAAACTCATAGCGTGATGGATTAAAGATTTGCTCTGTTGAACCAACAAACAATACTCCATCCTTCCGCAATGCTTTACTAAAATTCCCATAAATCTGATCCTTTGCATCTTCTGTAAAGTAAATCATCACATTACGACACACTATTAAATCATAATTCGAATCGTAGGAATCATTCAGAAGGTTATGCTTTTTAAAAGTCACACAACGTTTAATTTCATCTTTGACTCTAAAGAAGGCGCCTTCTTGTTCAAAATACTTGGCTTTAATATCGTTTGGCACCTCTGCTAAAGAACGCTCTGGATACACACCTAACTTTGCCTTTTGAATGACATTTTCATCCAAATCTGTGGCAATAATTTGAATTTGAGATAAGGGTACTAATTGAGATAATACCATCACTAGTGAATACGGTTCTTCACCTGTTGAACAAGCAGCACTCCAAATTTTCAAACGCTTATTTGATTGCAATAATTTTGGGAATATTTTCTTTTGTAACACTTCCCAGCGTTTACCATTTCGATAAAATTCAGAAACATTGATCGTCATGCGATCTAAAAACTCATTCATTAAATCACGATCTTGTTCAAGTGCCCTTAGAAAGTCTACAAAATTACGATATCCTTTTTTCTCATATAGAGAAGTCAATCGTCTTTTCATTTGCGCTTCTTTATATAACGCTAAATCTATTCCTGTTTTGCGCTTGATACCTTCTATAAATTGTTCATAATCAGACATACGGTTATCTTCCCCTCTAGCGTCGTATTTCCATTATAGCGGAAAAGTGCCAATCCTGAAATAGTCTTTCAACTGTTATCCAAGTTACTTATTTGAATTTTGTTTTTCCTCTAGTAATAACACTTTCGATTGCTCTAGTTCTAGACGCATTTTTTCTGTCTCCATCGTATATGTTTCTAATCTGAGCTTTTCTAATTCCAGCTCTTTATCGATAGATTTTAGTTTAATTTTTTGCTGCCTTGTGCGGGCGTCCGTAAAAATGCCGGCTAAAGAAATTATGACTCCTCCAATAATCGCAACAATTGCAATTGACAATACGTCCACATCCTTTCGTTAATAATGATTATACGGCAAAATGGAAAAAATAGTTTCATTTTTTCTGTTCATTCTTACATCAATTTATGAATATTTTCCCAATCGAAATATTCCCATAAAAAATGAAGGTAGTTCATCACCACCTTCAAAGTCTTAGTTTATTGTACCTCTACTCGATAGTCCTTCAAGTCTTCTCGTAATTTTGCCTTTAAGAATTTACCGACAGAGGTCTTCGGTACCTCATCTAAAAATACGATGTCATCTGGAATCCATGTTTTATGGAATTGATTCTCCAAATCAGTTAGTAGCTCTTCCTTTGTGATGTTGTCTTTATATTCAGGCTTTGGCACAACACATGCTAAAGGTCGTTCAATCCACTTTTCATGAGGAATTGCGATTACTGCCGCCTCAAATACTTTAGGATGTGACATTAAGGCATTCTCAAGCTCCACTGACGAAATCCATTCCCCTCCACTTTTAATTAAATCCTTTGTACGGTCTGTAATTTTTATATAACCATCAGCTGTCATGACTGCAATATCCCCTGTGTAGAGCCAGCCATCTTTAAAGGCTTCGGATGTACGTTCATCATTATAGTACTCTCCAGCAACCCATGGACCTCTAATTGTCAGTTCCCCCATTGTTTTGCTGTCCCAAGGAACTTCACCATTTTCATTAACAACACGTGTTTCAATAAGCGGCACTGTTATGCCCTGTGTGATTCGTACATCCATTTTTTCATCCGACGTATAATCTTGCATATGTGTTAAATATGTGGACAAGCTAACTAGTGGAGACGTTTCTGTCATGCCATAGCCTGTAATGTAAGGAATTTTAAGCTCCTGTTCAAAACCACGAACGAGTCCCTGCGGTGATGCAGACCCTCCACAAACAATTAAACGCAATGAGGATAAATCACGTGAATTTTTTCGTTGCTCCTGTAATACGCCAAGCCAAATTGTTGGCACACCAGCAGTTAGTGTAACCTTATATGTTTCAAATAAATCTAATAGCAGCTGCGGTGTAAACATAGGTCCAGGTAACACCTGTGTTGCACCAAATAAAACGCTAGCGAATGGAAATCCCCAAGCATTTGCATGGAACATTGGGACAACAGGTAATACAACATCTGCTTCACTAATTGCAATACTATCAGAGAGTCCTGCAGCGATACTGTGAAGAACGATACTGCGATGCGTATAAACGACACCCTTTGGCATCCCTGTAGTTGCGCTTGTGTAGCACATGCCAGCTGGTGTATTTTCATCTAAGTCCTCAGGGAATGTAAAACAATCATTTGCTTTTTTAAGCAATTCTTCATAGGAAAGCGCATTTGGTAAGGGGATGGTTTCCGGTATGACTGCATCTCCCATTACGATAAAATGCTTCACGGTTTTCAACTGAGAGACAATTGGTGCAATAAGTGGCACCAAGTTATCGTCAATGAGTAATATTTCGTCCTCCGCATGATTAATAACATAGACCATATGTTCAGGTGCTAAACGAATATTAATCATATGCAAAACAGCTCCTGCACATGGGACAGCAAAATAGGCTTCTAAATGTCGGTGATGGTTCCAAGCAAAGGTCCCCACCTTCGTTCCACGTTCCATCCCTAATTTTGAAAGGGCGTCAGCTAATTGACGAGTCCGTTTTACATAGTCTTTGTAAGTAAACTCATGAATAGTTGCAGGGCTTGTCCGTGAATATATTTTCTTTGCATGGAAAAATCGTTCTGCTCGATTCAAAAAACTTGTTAATACTAAAGGTGTATCCATCATATTCATAACAATGCTCTCCCCTTTGTTCACAAAATTTTTGAAACATCCAAGGCTGACTGCTGCAAGCATAATATTTATGTTACTAATGTTTTGATAGAAATGTAGCTCTAGCTTTTCATGATATCCGCTACTTCGACTGCATACGAATAGCGCCGTCTAAGCGTATTACCTCACCATTTAATAAACCATTTTGAATAATACTTTCGACCAATTGTGCATATTCAGATGGTTTCCCAAGACGTTTAGGAAATGGCGTCATTTTTGCAAGTGCCTCTCGTGTTGGCTCTGGCAATGATGCAAACATTGGTGTCTCAATCAACCCTGGTGCAATGGTCATCACACGCACACCTATCTCTGCTAATTCCCGAGCAATTGGCAATGTCATCGCTGCTACACCGCCCTTTGATGCGCTATAGGCTGTTTGTCCTATTTGCCCATCAAACGCAGCTACCGATGCAGTATTGATAATAACGCCACGTTGACCATCCTCATTCGGCACATTATGCTGCATTTTCTCAGCTGCAAGACGAATAACATTGAAGGTACCGATTAAATTGACAGCAATGACCTTTTCAAATAAAGCAAGCGCATGGACACCACGCTTTGAAATTACTTTACTTGCATCCGCAATACCTGCACAGTTAACTGCAACGTTAATGGAACCGAACATAGTTAACGCTAGTTCTAGCCCTGCCGTTACATCCGCTTCTTTTGTTACATCAACGTGTGCATATCCAACACTATTTCCTAATTCCTCTGATAGAGCATGTCCTCGCTCGTCATTGACATCAAAAATAACGGCTCTACCACCCTCAGCAACGATTTTTCGTACAGTGGCTTCCCCTAATCCAGATGCGCCTCCTGTAACAATGGCTATTACTTCATGACATTTCATCCACTACAACCCCTTTTATATTTTTTCAATAATAGTGGCATTTGCCATGCCCATACCTTCACAGATAGCAAGTAATCCATAACGCAAACTTTCCCGTTCCATTCGGTAGAGCATCGTAGTTAGTAGCTTTGTACCCGTTGCCCCTAATGGGTGACCTAAAGCAATTGCTCCCCCATCTGGATTGAGCTTTTCTGGATCTGCTCCAATTTCATGCAACCAAGCAAGTGGCACAGGCGCAAAAGCTTCGTTCACTTCGTACGTATCAATGTCTTCAATCTTTAGACCTGACCGTTCTAGTGCTCTTCTAGTTGCCTCTATTGGACCAGTTAACATCAGAGTTGGATCTGAGCCGACGACAACTCTTGTGATGATTTTAGCAAGCGGCTTTATACCAAGTTCCTGTGCCTTCTCTATGGACATAATGACGATTGCCGATGCACCATCACTCATTTGACTTGCATTACCAGCTGTAATTACACCATCCTCCTGAAAAACTGTTTTCAATCCATTTAATCGATCAATTGTCGTTTCAGCTCGTGGTCCCTCATCAACAGAAAATGTGGAAACAGAGCCATCCTCTTGTGTTACTTGAATTGGCAGTATTTCATCTGTAAAATAGCCAGCTCCTATCGCTGCTAATGCTCGCCTATGACTATTGCAAGCATAGTTATTTAACTGCTCCTTTGAGAAGCTCCATTTTTCAGCCATTTTCTCTGCTGATAAACCTTGGTGAATAATGGCATAGTTATCCTGTAAGCGTTTACCCTCATGAGCACTCTGCATATTCGTACCCATTGACACCCTCGTCATACTCTCAACCCCGCCAGCTATAACGATATCCATATCCCTCGCTAAAATGGCCTGTGCCGCAAAATGAACGGCCTGCTGACTTGAACCACATTGTCGATCAATAGTTACACCAGGAACAGTCTCAGGAAAGCCTGCCATTAATAAGGCTGTTCGAGCAATGTTAGCACCTTGTTCAGCCGTTTGTGTCACACAGCCTAAAATAACATCCTCAACCTGATTCTTCTGGATTCCTGCGCGTTGTACCACCTCTTGTAGAACATCTGCGGCTAAATCATCCGCTCGTACATTGCATAATGCCCCTTTTCTTCTACCAACTGCTGTACGAACAGCCGCTACAATCACCACTTCTCTCATCATGAAAAACCCCTTTGCAACGTAATTCTACTATTTCCTATCACTTTAAAGTGTATTGGGAAGTTATGAAATATATTCTTGATTATTAAACTATTGAAAAACTTTAATTATCAGAATATTATAGCATTTATTGTACATGAGTAAGAAGTTTTTAACAATTCTACATGTATCTAGAGACATTTAATTGAGATCTAGGACTCTATCCATTACTTTGATTGTTTTATCCATCAGTTTGAGGTCCTATCCAGCACTTTGATGATTCTATCCGTCAGTTCGTGAATTCTATCAGTCACTCCTCTAAATCAGCGCAATAAAAAAGCAATCTCAAACTAAATTGAGATTGCCTAATCCATTTGCAAATTAAACTAAATCTTCACCGAAGAATAAGCCGATTTCGCGCTCTGCAGAAGCAAGAGAGTCAGAACCGTGGATGATGTTGTGAGAAACAGTTGTTGCATAGTCACCACGGATTGTACCTGGATTTGATTCTTCAGGTTTTGTTGCACCCATCATTGTACGAGCAAGCTTGATTACGTTTTCGCCTTCCCATACCATAGCGAATACAGGACCAGAAGTGATGAAATCAACTAATTCACCAAAGAATGGACGCTCAGCGTGCTCCGCATAGTGCTTTTCTGCTAAATCTTGAGAAATTACCATTAATTTAGCACCTTTCATTACAAAACCGCGACGTTCGAAACGGTCTACGATATCTCCTACTACTTGACGCTCTACGCCATCAGGCTTAACCATTAAAAAAGTTTTTTCGATTGCCATGTTAAAAACACTCCTTAAATTCGTCTAACAGGTTTTACACCTACCGATAAATATTAACAAAAAATGAGCCTTTGTACAACAAAAAGCTAGAATTTACGCTTGCCCATAAACAAAGCAACATCACGCAGCTTTTTCTTAACGGGATGTTTTGGTAAAGCTTCAATTTCTTGCAAAGCTTTTTTCAAATATTTATCACTCATATGATTAGCTTGCTCAATTGCACGAGATTTACGCACATACTGTAACATATTTTGTCTTTCTATCTCAGTTAATGTACCCGCAAATACCTTTACGAGGTAAGGCTGCATCTCTGGATCATCTTTTAATAATAAAATCGGTAAGGTAATATTTCCTTGTAATAAATCACTGCCTGCTGGCTTCCCTAATTCTTTATCCGTTGCCATAATATCTAAAACATCGTCTATAATTTGGAAGCTCATGCCTACAAAATAGCCGAAGCGTTTCAAATGTCTTACTGTCTTAGCATCGACACCTGCTGCTACTGCACCGAGCTCACAACTTGAAGAAATCAGCAATGCTGTTTTGCGTTTAATACGTCTAAAATAATCCTTTATACCCTGATCTAATCTAAACTTATCTTCGATTTGAATGACCTCACCGTTACAAATCTCCACCATTGTTCGCGCTAAAATTTGATGAACTAATGGGTCTTCAAGCTTCGTTATATATTCTAGTGCACGTGCAAAAATAAAATCGCCCGTGTACATTGCTACTCTATTATTCCATTGGGATTTGACAGTCGGGCGTCCTCTTCGCATATTGGAATCATCAATAACATCATCATGCACAAGTGATGCCATATGAATAAGCTCTAAAGGCACAGCAACATCCTTCATTTTCTGGATATCATATTCCCCAAATTTTGCACCAAGCAATACAAAAATTGGCCGTATCCGTTTGCCACCAGCTTGTAATAAATGGAGAGAAGCATCATTGATCAAATAGGAAGAAGAGTTCACTGCTTTTTCTAATTCTTGTTCAATGATATCGATATCTGATTTCAAATCGGAATAGAGTAGTTTTAACTTCATCTTTTCCACGCGTGAAAACCTTCCCCCATTAACGTATCTTTTTAAAGCCCATATGCATTGCCGCAGCACCGCCACTGTATGCTTTGTACGTTACTTTTTCTAAACCTGCCTGCTGAAACATTGCCGCTAACTTTTTCATACCTGGGAAATCATTTGCAGATTCCTGTAGCCAAGAATATTCTTTATAGCTTTTCGCAAATATTTTACCAAATATCGGCATTATAAATTTAAAATAAAAACGGAATAATTGTCGATAGCCTGGAATTTCTGATTGTGATGTCTCTAAGCAAACAACCATTCCTCCAGGTTTTACAACTCGATTCATTTCTTTTAGCACTTGTAAATAATCCGGAACATTACGAAGACCAAAACCAATCGTCACATAATCAAATGTATTGTCTGGAAAAGGTAGTTCCATGGCATTCCCATGTATAAGCTCAATTTGAGGATATGGCTTTACCTTTTGCTCCCCAACATTCAGCATATTTTTACTGAAATCAAGCCCCTTTACCTCTCCATTTTCACCCACTGCCTGTGCCAGGGCAATAGTCCAATCTGCTGTCCCACAACAAACATCCAATGCCTTTGATCCAGGTTTTACAGCCATGTGCTTCATCGTATCATTACGCCAGCCAATATGCATCTGGAAACTAATAACGCCATTCATTTTGTCGTAGTTATCCGAAATACTTTCAAATACTTCGTGAACGTGTTCTTCTTTCGTTTTAGCCATTTTGAAAAACCTCTCTTATCCATTAGTAGAAGCAATAGATGCCTCTACACGTGCTTGTAGAGCTTGTTTCACATCACCTTGTATAAACGATGCCTCAGTAATCTCCTGTAATAGCTCTTTTTTTAATTGCACAATTTTATCCTGGATGACACTGTAATAGGTAGTGCCATCATACTTTGCACTCTCTTCAAGCGCCTTGCTCATTAAAGACACTTGTCCACGATGATAAGCTACCCATTCTCTCTCTAAACGTAAAATAATTAAGCTTTTTTCCACTATTGGAATATACTTTTCGAATGAATAAAGTTCAAAAAATTTGGCGATTAACCCTGATTCTATAGTGCTCATTGAGGCAATCCATTGCTCAATCGATCTTTTTGTTGCCTCATACACCTTTATTTGGTGTTCACAGCGTGCCACAATTCCTTGTGACAAATTTCGAATCAAAGCGACATTTCCAGACATCGCTAAAATCTCATAATAGCGCCCACTATAAAAGTCTCCAGCTAAAACGGTTAGCTGCTGTTCTTTAGATGTGGCATCTAATTCTTTTATATGATCGTGCGCCGCAAGGGCTGCGTACACAATTCCCACTGTAATCGCAGCTTCTCTTTGCTCCTGCTGCCACTCCTCACCATTCAAAAAAGGAACTAACAAGTAAAACAATTGATTTTCATCAAGCACAGGAGCCCCTGTGTATTTTTGCAAAGTTCTATGACGAACATCCATGAAAATCTCTGTTTTTAACTGTGCAATTGAATTTTGAATGTATGTTGCATTCATAGTCCTTACTCCATTCATTTCAAATACGTTAGTTGCTTCTATCTCCTAACGTTTGCTTACTGAGTCATTATAGCATACGCGACGATTTGTCATAAAAAAATTTCGTTTCCATCAACATATTAGGCAGCAGACTTTTCACCATCAAAATGGTTGAAATCCAACTGCCTTTAAAATCGGATTAAAACAATACTAAGTTTACACATCTAAGCAAGTTATATGTGCCATGTAATGGACCATACAGCTTTTATTTTTTAGCTTCACTATGAATAACACCATGAGCTGTATGAATTTGCGCTTTCCCACGAATTTTCATAGCAGATGTATGTTCAGTGAATTGAGCAATCATCACTTCGCCTGCATCTAATTTTTCAGAATGGTGAAATTTTGTATCTGTCCCACGCGTTAAACCGATTACATGCACGCCATCTTCCTCTGCTTGAATAACAATATAATCTTGTGACATTATTTGTACACTCCTTAAATCCGACAAATTCTTAGTCCATCATAACATAATTAGACATGCAATTTAAGACATTTGAATAAATGACAATACTTCTCTTCGTTTTACTTCATCTTCCTCATAAATGCCACGTGCAACCGATGTCACAGTTTTAGAGCCTGGCTTCTTTAAGCCACGCATCGTCATGCACATATGTTCCGCTTCAATCACCACATACACTCCTTTTGGAGATAGCATTTCCATAATTGTATCAGCTACAGAGGATGTTATACGCTCTTGTAATTGCGGACGGCGAGCAATTGTTTCTACAGCACGCCCTAATTTACTTAGGCCTGCAACTATTCCATCGTTAGGTATGTATGCCACATGAGCTTTTCCATAAAAAGGAACCAAGTGATGCTCACACATTGAATAAAATGGAATATCCTTCACAAGCACTAATTCCTCATGATCTTCATGGAAAACTGTTTTAAAATAATCTCTTGCATCTTCATGTAAGCCACTAAACATTTCAGCATACATTTTAGCAACTCGTTTTGGTGTATCGAGTAAACCTTCGCGATTTACATCTTCTCCTATAGCTTCTAATATCATTTTTACTGCTTCTTCTATTTTCAATAAATCAACATTCGACATTCGTAAAAAACCTCCTGCTATCAAAACATTACACATTTCCCTATGCATCGTAGCATATACAAAAGGTTAGCGCAAAACGACTTACCTGATTGAATAAAATTCAATGCTTTACGAGCAATGACACCATTCTGAATTTCTGAAAAAGAGCATATTCTTGAATTATGCATACTCTATCTAGAATGCTTCATTTACAAAAAAACATCCCTTTTCAAATCCACTATGTATAATAATTATCTTGCATATAATTGCAAGCCTTCAGTAAAAGTTAAAAAGAGCAGCCTCCATGTTCGATTACATGAAGACTGCTCTATGTAACTACTAGACGTGTATTATTTTACAGCGTCTTTGAGCTGTTTACCTGGTTTAAAAGCAGGTACCTTGCTAGCAGCGATTTCGATTTCTTTACCAGTTTGTGGGTTACGACCTTTACGAGCCGCACGTTCACGTACTTCAAAGTTACCAAAACCAATTAATTGTACTTTGTCACCCTTTGCAAGAGCATCTTGAATTGTATCAAATACAGCTTCAACTGCTTTAGAAGCGTCTTTTTTTGAAAGACCTGCAGCTTCAGCAACAGAGTTTACTAATTCTGTTTTATTCACACCATTCACCTCCTCTCAAAGGGTCATGAATCAATTCTGTAAAAAGAGTAACACATAGAAAACCGCGACGCAACTGTATTCATTCATGATTATAACCAAAAAGTCAGTTTTTCACCCAAAAAACAAAAATAACAGGACTTTTCGCATAAAAACGAAAAGCCCTGCACTAATTTTTTGCGCTTTATTTTTCTTTTTATTTCTACAAAATAAACGTAACTAATCCTCTGTCACCCTCGTTCACCATTCGTTCGATTGTTTGACGCATACGTTTTTTGGCTGTAGATGGAACAGCATCCATTTTATAGCGAATTCCTTCTTTTAACACTTCATGCAATGGTGTTCCAAAAAGCTGTGTATTCCATAATGCATCTCGATCATGTAAATAAGCATGATTTAAATCCTTAAGTAACTGTTGACTATGGAATTCAGAGCCAATTAACGGAGCAAATTCAGATTCCATGTCTACTCGAATGATATGATAAGATGGTGCTTTTGCTTTCATACGGACACCAAAGAAATTATTTTGTTTAATGAGCTCAGGTGCTGTTGGCTCAAATTCCTGCATCATAGGCAACGTTACGCCGTAGCCAGTGGAATCAGCATCGTTAATAGCTGATTTAAAACGTTTTTGTGCTTCCTTTGCCTCAGCCGCTTCTTTAATAAATAGCAGCCAATCTTTCTTTGTTTCAATTGGTTCTTCTAGCCATTCATTACAAACGGATTTATATAGCTCCCCCTGTAAAGATACCCGTATAACTGCAGTTCCAGCCCCAGAGTCTACATGCACCACTTCACTTTGATCGATATAATCGATAGCTTTAAAGGCATCTGATGCCTGTTGTACATCTCGAATTCTCATAACTGAGGATAATACTTCTTCCATCGAATCAATAAGTGCTACATTCAATGGATGTGATGCATCTAAAACATCTAACCAATCTGGCTTTTCTACCTCAATTGTACGAATTGGAAATTCAAATAACGCTTCTTGCAGAATATACTGAACATCTGTTTCGCGCATTTGATCAATTGAAATCGCAATTACAGGGACATTATAACGTTCAAATAATTCATTCCGAAGCTGAACGGTCTCCTCTCTTGCTGGCATTTGACAATTTAACACAATGACAAATGGCTTTCCAATTTCAGTAAGCTGCGCAACAATTTCTTCTTCTGCCTTCTCCGCTGCTCGACGACTAATACCATTCACTGTACCATCCGTTGTGACAACAATTCCAATGTTGGCATGGTCTCGAATTACTTTATCTGTACCAATTTTCGCTGCTTCCTGGAAAGGAATTGGATCTGTGTGCCAAGGTGTATGCACATACTTTGGACCATTTTCGTCCTCATATCCCTTTGTCCCATCAATAATATAGCCAACGCAATCTGCTAAACGAATTTGGAATGTCATTTCATCTTCACCGACCGCAATACGTGTTGCTTGGGCAGGCACAAACTTCGGCTCAGCAGTCATAATGACTGGCCCCGGTGAGCTTTGCGGCAATTCATCTTGTGCTCGCATTCTTTCCGTTTCATCCACAATATTCGGTAACACAACTGCTTCCATAACCTTTTTTACAAATGTAGATTTACCTACACGTACTGGACCGACAACACCAATATAAACATCGCCATTTGTGCGCTCTGCAATTTCTTTAAATACTGCTTCACTCAAGGTTTCTGCCTCCTTTATCTACGCTTTTTCACTATATGCAAGTCCTTAGTCAAATATGAAAAAGCCCCCTACAAATGTAAGGAGCTTATCAACTATTATTTATTAGTTTGAGATTCGGCCTCTTTCTTGGCCTTTTCTATCGCTTTTTCTCTAGCTTTTTTTGCATCACTATCATAGGCTTCCATAAAATAGATTGGTTCGCCATTTTCATCGACTGTATATGGTACTGAATATGCTGGTACCACTGGATATTTATCAATAAGCAGCTGGCGAATATCTTCACCAGGTTTAACATCAGGATTGTCTCCTTTTAGTAGTTGACCTAAATCGATTGAATAGTCGACATGCATTTCACCATCACCTGTCATAAATAAAGGTAATTCGGCACCAGAATAAGGACTTTTGACAGTAACATCTTTTTTATAGCCTAATTGTTGAAAATCAATTTGAAACACATTATCTTCAGTATTTCCTTTTATCGGTAAATATTGAGATGACATTTTACGAATATTAATCTCACGGATACGCTCCGCTGCATTTAAATCGACTAGTTTAACTGTTGCCTTATTCTCAGGATCCCAAATAATATATTGGAAAATTCCACCTTTTTCATAGGCATTCCCAGGAATTTGTGCAAGATATTTCGGCATTAGTTTCTCAAAATCAATTAAATATTTTATATAAATATCAGTATCTAGTTCACTATTTTTAATAGGAACTAGCCCACCAGTTGCTTCACGATATTCATCCACCGCACGCTGAACCGCTGCTAATTGATCTACATCTGGGACTACTTTAGCCCTCTTCTCGTCTTCAGGAGTTACACACCCTACTAGAAGTATCGCGGTTGCAAGCACCATTACAATAGCACTTAATTTCTTCATGTCACTTCCACCTCATTATTTTTTATGCTGGCCATGTGGCAACAATCAGTACCATTAAGAAAGTACCAAGCCCAAACAATATGTATGCTGATAAATTTACGATTGTACGTAAAAAAACATTTGAAATCTTATGCCGTGCTAAATAAATTAAACCGACTGAGATAATCATAAAGCCGATACAATAAAATGATACCCACATTACGTCTAAGGCAGGCATATGTGCTAACGGACCCATTTAAGACAACCACCTTTCTTTAATGTCACAAAACAATCAAAGTTTATTATACTATGTGCTTTCGCTAAAAAGAAATAGTTGTCCATTAACTATCATCAAATCGACAACCTTTTGATTAGCACACAATAAAAGTGTCCCAGCATTACCGCTGGGACACCTTATTTATGTCCATATTATGACAAAACTATTCAATAATTTAATTTATGAAATTTCATCAATTTCTCGCTTTTTCATACGCATCATTAATGCATCAACAGCTATTTTCGGTTCTACATCATTAAAGAGCACACTATAAAGCTCTGTTGATATCGGCATGGCAACATTATATTTCTCTGCTAATTGATAGGCTGCCTTCGTTGTACGCACACCTTCTACCACCATGCCCATTTGATCAAGGACCTCTTGCAACTTCATCCCTTTTCCAAGTAAATGACCTGCGCGCCAATTTCGGGAATGCACACTTGTACATGTTACAATCAAATCACCCATGCCTGTTAGTCCTGCGAATGTAAAGGGATTTCCTCCCATTTTAACACCAAGGCGTGTAATTTCAGCTAATCCTCGAGTAATCAGTGCTGCTTTAGCATTATCACCATAATTTAAGCCATCTGTAATCCCAGCAGCTAATGCAATAACATTTTTTAGCGCACCGCCAATTTCAACGCCGATGACATCTTCATTCGTGTAAACACGGAAAAATTGATTCATAAATAGGTCCTGTACTTTTTCAGCAGCCCCAATATTAGCACAGGCTGCTGTCACAGTTGTTGGATGATGTAATACAACCTCCTCTGCATGACTTGGACCAGAAAGTACAACAATTTCCTCTATGAATTCAGCTGGGAGACTCTCTGCTAGAATTTCTGAAATTCTTTTTAGTGAATCTGGCTCTATTCCCTTAGAAACATGAACAAATAGAATTTTTTTAGCGAGAGATACTACCATTTTTTCACATACTTCTCGAATGGCCTTAGTTGGTACAGCAACTATAATTATTTCCGAATGAGCAACTGCCTGAGCAATATCATTTGTAGCATGCAAATTTATTGGTAATATCGTTTCTGGTAAATACTTTTTATTCGTATGCAGGCTGTTTATTTCTTCAGCTTGATCAGCTCGATGAGTCCATACAAGCGTATCATGTCCATTTTCTGCAAGTACCATTGCTAGTGCAGTTCCCCATGAACCTGCACCTAACACACAAACTTTTTCCATTCAAAATCCTCCCTTTTCATAGCGCCTGTAATAGATTTTCAATGATGCTGACCTTTTTTGTAAAAAGACGCCATCCAACAAAAAACGTCGGATAGGCGTACTGTCTGTGTATCATTTTTCTAGGCACGAGCACGAGTAATTAAACGAATTGGCGTCCCTTCAAAATCAAATGTTTCTCGAATACGATTTTCTAAAAAACGTTCATAAGAGAAATGCATCAGTTCAGGTTCATTTACAAAAATCACAAACGTTGGTGGCTGTATTGCAACCTGTGTTGCATAGTAAATACGTAAACGGCGACCTTTATCTGTCGGTGCTGGATTACGTGCCACAGAATCTTCAATTACTTCGTTTAAAATGGATGATTGAATTCGCATTGAATGATTTTCACTTACACGCTGGATAATCGGTAAAATTTGATGTACCCGTTGTTTGGTATTAGCCGATACAAAAATAATCGGTGCATAGTCTAAGAATAAGAAGTGCTCTCGAATTTGTTGTGTAAAGACGTTCATTGTCTTCTCATCTTTTTCAATTGCATCCCATTTATTCACAACAATGATAACTGCTTTTCCAGCCTCATGCGCATAGCCAGCAATTTTTTTGTCCTGCTCTTGTATGCCCTCTTCTGCATTTAGCACAACTAGCACAACATCAGAGCGTTCAATGGCACGTAAGGCGCGTAATACAGAATATTTCTCTGTCGTCTCATAGACCTTCCCCTTTTTGCGCATACCCGCTGTATCAATAATGACATATTCATGTCCATCGTACTCATACGGTGTGTCAATCGCATCGCGCGTTGTACCAGCAATATTACTAACAATAACGCGTTCCTGTCCTAAAAATGCATTCACTAACGAGGATTTCCCTACATTAGGACGACCAATGAGCGAGAATTTAATAACATCATCCCCATATTGCTCCTCATCCTCTTTTGGGAAGTGTTTAGCACATTCATCTAATAAATCCCCTAAGCCTAAGCCGTGAGAGCCTGAAATCGGCCAAGGCTCACCAAAGCCAAGTGCATAGAAATCATAGATCATCTCGCGCATATCTGGATTATCAATTTTATTTACTGCTAAAACGACTGGTTTCTTTGTTTTGTATAAAATTTTAGCCACTTGCTCGTCTGCAGCTGTTACACCCTCACGACCGTTTGTCATAAAAATAATAACATCTGCTTCTTCAATCGCAATTTCAGCCTGTTGGCGAATTTGCTCTAAAAACGGCTCGTCTCCAATCTCGATACCACCTGTATCAATAATATTAAAGTCATGTGTTAACCACTCTGCCGAACTATAAATACGGTCACGTGTTACTCCTGGGATATCTTCCACAATCGATACACGTTCCCCAACGATACGATTAAAAATCGTCGACTTACCTACGTTCGGACGACCTACGATGGCTACTACTGGTTTCGTCATCTGTACTTCATCCTTCCAAACTTCTTGTCTTTCGCTATTATACACGAAAAATGCCATTATATCATATCATATCCATTAAATAGAGCGCTATGTATCATGACTCTGTCAATTTGAAGATCATATCCCCAATTTCGGGAATTCTATCCTGTACTTTGAAGGTGTTATCCGTTACTTTAAGAGTTCTATCCGCTAATTCATAGGTTCTATCCACTACTTTACATTCTATCCATCACTTCGTAGGTTCTATCCGCTACTTTACATTCTATCCATCACTTTGAAGATTCTATCCTGCACTTTATATGTTCTATCCTCCCTGTTCAAAGATTCTATCCGCTACTCCAACAACAAAAAAGCGAGGACACAACATGTATCCTCGCCCGATTAGTTTATTTAAAGTTCTTTAATTTATCACCAATGACATCACCGAAAGAGAAGCCTGTGTTTTCTTCTGGTAATTCATAGTCAATTACTTCTTCTGCCTCAGGATTTTCAAGTAAATCTTTAATGCTTAGAGCTAGACGCCCTTCCTCACCATTGACGTCAAGCACCTTTACTTGTACCACTTGTCCTTCTTTTAATGCCTCATGTGGTGTATTAATATGCTTATGTGCGATTTGCGAAATATGCACTAAGCCTTCTACGCCTGGGAAAACCTCCACAAACGCGCCAAATGACGTTAGACGTTTTACTTTGCCATCTAATACAGTTCCTTTAGCGGCACGCTCTTCGATATTCGACCAAGGCCCAGGAATCGTTTCTTTAATAGACAATGAAATACGCTCGTTTTCTGGATCAACCGAAAGAACTTTTACTGTTACCTCTTGTCCCTCTGATAAAACCTCACTCACATCGCTTACATGCTCATGCGACACTTGTGAAATATGCACAAGACCATCAATACCTCCAAGATCAATGAATGCCCCAAATGATGCTATTCGTTGAACTTTTCCGTTTAACACGTTGCCTGCTTGAATTTCATTAATGACTTGTTTCTTTTGTGAAGCTTTTTCTGCTTCGACCACAGCACGATGTGATAAAATTAAACGATTTTTTTCCTTATCAAGCTCAACAATTTTAAAGCTTAGTGATTTGCCTTTATAGCCTTCAAAATCGTCAACAAAGTAGTCTTCTACAAGTGATGCTGGTACGAAGCCACGTACACCTAAATCTACGACAAGACCACCTTTAACAATATCTTTGACTTCCGCTTCGAATACTTCTTCAGCGGCAAATTGTTGCTCAAGTGTATCCCATGCTTTTAAAGCATCTACTTTACGTTTTGATAAGACATAGTTCTCTTCTTCAACCTTTGTGATCATCAACTCTAATTCATCTCCAACAGAGATAACATCAGAAGCTTTTTCAATGTGTAAGCTTGATAATTCACTGATTGGTACGATACCATCAAACGGTGCACCTGGAATTGAAACAGTTACCGCTTTTTCATCAACCTGCTCTGCAATACCTTTGACGATATCACCTTCGTTAAACGTTTGTTCTGCATAGTTCATTTCTTCAGACATATGTAACCCTCCTTCGCATCTTCCCTTACTATTTTATTCGATATTGAAGACAAAGACAAAAATAAATCCTTTAAATTCAAAAAATGTCTGAAATTTTAGGATTTATACCATTTTATCTTGCGCTAATCTTAAAATAGCTTGTGCTGCATCGTCAATGGACAATGATGTCGTATCTAAAAATATAGCATCCTCTGCTTGAATTAGTGGTGATGCCTCCCGTTCACTATCCATTTTGTCGCGCAGAGCAATTTCTTCCTGAAGCTTTTCAATGGATGACTCTATCCCTCGTTTTTGATTGTCGATTAAACGGCGTCTTGCCCGTTCCTCTACTGTTGCAGACATAAAGATTTTTAATTCCGCATTTTTTAACACATGTGTAGCAATATCGCGCCCATCCATCACAACGCCACCATTAGCCGCAAGCTTTTGCTGCTGTGCTACTAACAGTTCTCGAACCATTGCATGAGCGGCTACTTGTGAAACAGAGGAAGTTACCTCATTTGATCGGATTTCCGCTGAAACATTATTGCCATCCAAAAAGACAAGCTGGCCTAGCGGAGATGGCTTTAATTCGATTGTGCTTGCTGCAAGCATTTCTGCTAATTTTGTTTCATCATCTAAATGTATGTTCTGCTGTATTGCTTTATACGTAACTGCACGATACATTGCACCTGTATCGATATAAGTAAATCCTAGAGTTTCTGCAACTATTTTAGCGATCGTACTTTTCCCGGCACCAGCAGGACCATCAATCGCAATTTGAATGTTTTTCATCATAATTTCCCCTACTTTCCATCACACCATATTGTAACATATAAAGATAAAAAAACCCTCTAACTCACAGAGGGCTTTTCTTAAATCCATGACAATAATATGCCACCATATTTCACAACATTTCTCACTCGCTCAAAAATTAGGTTCAAAAGTCAAAGGGGTTTAATTCTTTACGTCGATTGACTAGCTGACGTTCAAAACAGAAACGTACGATATGTTGCTGATCGACATCATCTGTATCAAATAATCGAATGGTTGCAATGATTTTGTCATCTTTTTCAAAAATCCGCACGATAGTTGCTTCTGTAATAACATATTTTACATCCCCATTGGCATATGGTAATACGATTGTGATCTTAACCTCATCACCGTCTTTAAAAGCAACTTCTCCTTTTAACATAACTGCTATACCGCCAGCACTAATATCTTCTGTTACAAGCTGATATTTATAATCCTTAAACTGTATTGCCACATCTACAGGCGTTTCCACACGTACATACTCACGACGTTGAATTTTGATAAATTCTTCTGCCTTTGGACAATGCAACATAATCATGGGTACATTGCCAGCTTTACGCCCAATCACTTCTGTATTAAAAGCAAAGGATTGTTTGTCTTCGGTACGAAAAGTTGCTCTAAATTCAGAGCCATCTATTAAAAATGCTGTTTTTTTTGTTACAATATTTATCGGATAATCAATGTAAAGAATATTATCTTTTTGTTCTACAACTTTACAGCGGAATTTTTCAACACGCTCTGTATAAGTAGGTTCAAGTTGTAAAAGTGTACCAATTTTTATTTCCATGAGCATCTCCCCGAACAAAAATATAATTTCATTATCGCATGAGATGCTCATTTTGGCTATACGAATTGGTAGTTTTTTCTTGGATTAAGTTAAATATTCCACCTTTAAAACGTTGTGATTTTCAGCATCAATGACAATCCTGAAGGTTTCAGGTGATTCACCATCTCGAACCGCAATCACTTCATAACAAAGACGCTGTTCAAATTGACCATTATCAGTATAAATATTTTTTACTTCCTCCACTTTAACATCCTTGTCGAAGAATGTTTTCCAGTCAATTGGTTTTGCGGTTTGTTGTTTAATTGTCTCTTCCTGAATATATTCCATTGCATTCACACCAAGCAACTCCCCAGTATCCTTCGCTAGTTTTAACTGAACGCCATCAGCATAAATGACTGCGTTATCTCCAGGATGTACACGTGCAAATGTGACATGCCATGCTTGATGGTTTTCACGAGATTCAACAAATGCCACATCATTTATACCAAGTCGCTTTAAATGTTCCTCAGCCTTTTTCATAATCTCATCCTGCGAAAGCCTTGCCTCATCTACAGGTCGCTCAACTAAATAGGATAATAAATGTCCACCCTTTTCAGTAAGGTCCACATATCCTAGACGAATACCTTGGTGGAATTGAATATGATAAAACGGATATGGTGCTGTATCACTGCTTTTCGTCACTGTAAATGTGGCATCTTTAATGATAGGGAACATATTTTTCACTTTTTCTAATGCTTCTTTTTCCGTAATAACGGAATCCTGTAATGCTTTTAGCTCTATTTTTTTCTGCCAATCAGATTCACTTAATGTCAGTGGGAAATCTTTTTCACTGTAATCCTTTAGCGTCTTTTGAACATTATCAAATGTTGTATTTGGATTTTTTTGATCTACTTGTCTCAACCAGACATCCATATTACCGTTATTCTTATAAAAATCGACGGTTGCCGCTGTCCATTCATCCGAAAGTGATTGCAAATTTGTAGAAATCTGTGGCATTTTTTCACGCCACGCTTGGTAATCCCCTGTTTTAGCTGTTTTCTTTGCTTCATCTCCCAGACGTCCTAAGTAACTTAGCCATTGGTTAGAAAGTTCCTGACCAATAGGAATATTAGATATAGATGAACGAACATCGGAGCTTAATCGCCACACAGAATCTAACTCATTGTGAATGGCTTGATCATTTTGAAATAACAGAGATTGTGAAACAGAGCGTTGTAGATGAGATAACTTCTCTGAGGCATCCGTTAATTTATCAGTATATTGGGCAAGCACAGTACGTTGTAAACTTTCCTTTTCTCCGTGTAAATTAATGCTGTATGCACCTAAGCCAATAACGGCTGCTGTAAGTATAGCAAGCATGGTTTTCATTTATTTTCCTCCTTTCTATGAACAGAAAATATGTTCTCCAATTTGTTTAATTTGAGGTCGTGACCAAATCCACTTACTTGTAGCTGTTTTCGGATTAAAATAATAAAGTGCATTTTCTGAAGGGTCCCAGCCATTCATAGCATCAATGACTGCCTCTTTTGCTCGTTGGTTTGGTTCAAGCCAAATTTGCCCATCTGCCACTGCAGTAAACGCTAAAGGTTGGAATATTATACCAGAAATTGTATTTGGGAAATCAGGACTTTCCAAGCGATTTAAAATAACGGCTGCTACCGCTACCTGCCCCTCATAAGGCTCACCTCTTGCTTCACCATAAACCGCATTCGCTATTAGCTGTAAATCTCTTTCTGTATACTTAGGAGGAACTTGTGTTTGAGTGCCATTATTATTACTGCTACCACTGCTTTTACCGCCACCGCCTCCACTGCTGCTGGTAGTATTCTTAACCTGCTGTTCCAGCGGTACGCCGCCATAATAGGTAAATTGATTTCCTGCATTTAATTGGGCTTTTACCCATCCTTCATCATAATCAGAATATCCAGACAATGTTTTCTTCGTTTTAGATCCAGCTATTCCATCCACCGGTAAGCCATATTTTTCTTGAAAATTTCGCAAAGCCCAATATGTGTTATAACCAAATTTGCCATCAATTTTACTTTTATAAAATCCTAAGTATTGTAGCCTTGCTTGTAACTCAATGACATCATCTCCATAAGCACCACGAGTAATCTGCTGCTCAGTAAATGCGATAGCGTCATTTTGCGGAATCGTAAATATACTTATTGCTAGTATCAAAGCAAAAACTATGCTTAATAAACGCATGATTATCACTCCTTTTTTTCATAGCTTGAAACAAACGACTCATTTTATACATAAAAAAAATAGAAAAGAGGCTGGGACAAAACTCGATTATATTGAAAAACAACAAAAATGGATATTAGCTTTTTCACTTCACGAAGTTAAATATGTCTTCCTAAATCAAAAAAATGTTAGACCGATTGTATCTTGGTCTAACATTTTTTCTTTTTGTCCCAGCCTCTTTATATTTTTTTATGCATATGCAAATGCTGCACAAGGTGATAGTGAGCAAGTTTCACTTTTCTTAGGCCAAACCACCATAAAAATAGCATAAACGGTATCATTAAATATACCCAATAACCTTTAAATGATAAAATTGTATTATATAAAATGTGTAATACTACCGGTGCACAAAGCGCCATAGCAATCATTTCATTCGTCTTTGCAAGCTTCGAGAACTTGGCACGTCCATAATAATAGCCCATTACAACACCGAACAAGGCATGACTTGATACAGGTAATAAAGCTCGCATAAATGCCGTATCTAAACCGAATGAAAATAAATATAATATATTTTCAACCGTTGCAAAACCAAGTGATACACTTGCACCATACAGTATGCCATCATAGGGATCATCAAATTCAACATGATTGTAGATGGCAATTAAAAGCACAAACCATTTAAAAAATTCTTCAACTACACTAGAAAAAACAACATCTTGTAGATAAAGATATTGAAAAACCCCTTCCTCTGTTAGGACATATTGTAAAAACAAAATAGGAAATGTTAAAAATGCACCATACAAAAACGTTTGAAGTAAGGTTTTTCTTGGCTCCGTTGCCATCTGATTGCGCAAATAGAAATAACTAAAAAGCGCTAGACCGGGAGCAATGGCAGCTGATAATAAAATGATCATGTTGCCGGCTCCTTTCAACATCAATTTCGCATTGACATAATTATGTTCAGTTTTTAAATTATGTTAGCATAATTTAAAAATCGACATCCTCTTGAGGCTTTGGGACAGCAAAAATTGATCACATTAGCGCCCTCACAGGATGTTAAATTCTATACCTGAGTTAATTTTATAAGTCATAAATACCATCTATTGAAAAATACATTTGTAAATCTCAGATGGAAAATACCTACGACATTAAACTCCCATTTTCGACAAAAAAATATCTATTAGCTGAAGTTAAACTGCTATTATTATACCATGTAATGACAAAATTTTTTTAAAAGGAGCTATTATTTTTATGAAAAAAACAATTTTATTAATTCATACAGGTGGCACAATATCTATGGCGATGAGTGAAGAGGGTGCTGTCATGCCAAATAAGGAAAATCCTCTTATGCAAGAAAGCAGCAAGCTCAACTCATTAGCAACGATTATTGAAACGGAAGCCTTTAACCTTCCATCACCACATATCACACCAAAAGAAATGCTACTCTTACGCAATCTAATAATTGATAAAGTATCAGAGGAAACAATTGATGGCGTTGTGATCACACACGGAACAGATACATTAGAAGAAACAGCTTATTTTTTAGAGCTGACAACTGATTTATCGATTCCGATTGTCTTAACGGGTGCAATGCGCTCCTCCAATGAACTTGGTGCAGATGGGATTTATAATTTAATGGAAGCAGTTCGTGTAGCTGTAGATGAAGAAGCTCGTGAAAAAGGGGTGCTAGTTGTCATGAATGATGAGGTCCATCTTGCTGTCAATACGACAAAGACAAGCACTAGTTCTGTAAACACCTTCCAATCACCTCAATATGGACCCATCGGCCTTATTACAAAATCAAGAATACTATTTCACCATGCCCCTATCCGCCGCCAATATGTTGATATACAAGAGTTATCAAAACGAGTGGCCATGCTAAAAGTCTATGCAGGCATGGAAGTTGATTTACTCGATGTTGTCCTCGCATGTAAATATGATGGCGTAGTATTAGAAGGACTTGGACAGGGCAATGTACCTCCAACCGTTGTGAAGGGAATTGAAAGCTTATTAGAACGTGGTATTCCTGTTATACTCGTTTCCCGTTGTTTTAATGGTATTGCAGAAGGTGTCTACGGCTATGTAGGCGGTGGCAAAATGCTGGAAGACCTAGGCGGAATATTTGCCACTGGCATTAATGGACAAAAGGCACGATTAAAATTATTAATAGGGTTAAATAAATCAGGTACTCCACTTAACCTAAAGGATTTTTTCATGTAAATCAATGTATTCCATTCTCCTTGTATCTTATGCTTCAACAATCTGTTGATAATAGCACAAAATCTCTTGGAGACGAGCAATGGCCTGTTCAAAATCTGGTTGAATTATCGATAGCTGAATGAAATCATGTTCACGTAAATAACGGCTATCTCCATGAACAAATAGTTGATTTAACCTTAAATCCGTATGTAAATGTGATAGAGCCTTCGGACATTTTAACGTGATGAGCATTGGATAATAAGTTGTTGATAATTTATAATGCATGAACGGTAGCTGCAGTAGAGTCTCAAAGCGCTGCTGTAGCAGTTCATAGCGTGCTGGATATGCCTGAAGTGCCGCTTCTACATTTCTAACCAAGGTTGCAGGTAATGTGAATGGAATGGCTCCCTGCTGATAGTTCGCTAAATCCAAATAGGCTGGTAACGAGGTTGATGGCTTCATAAGTTTCTGTGAAAAAACAAATGCTAGGCCGCTTAATGCACCTATTGCCTTGCCACTCACAGCTGTCGCTAGATAACAATCCTTTAAAGAGAATGGTAACGCCCCAAAAGTGCTAATACAATCAACGCAGAGCTTGATATCGTAACGTTTTGTTAGCTGCACAAGCTGCTCTAAGTTATTACAAGTACCTGTTGAAGTTTCACCATGTACAGTAAGCAACCACTGATAACATCCCTTTTGTAGCAATGCCTCAATATTCGCAACTTCAAAAGCTTGACTCCATTCCTGCTCTACTACATCAAAATTTAATGTCCAACGCTCCGCCTGCTTGCGTAAACGTTCTCCAAATTCTCCATTTGTTAAAATAATCCCTCGTCCTAATTGCTGTGCTTTTAGTTGTCCAAGCATTACCTCATTCGCTAACGTACCAGTCCCAACAACAATAGCCACATGGTGAGCCTCAGATAGTAGCAGGAGCTTAGATATCACACGTCCATAAAGGGATTGAAATGCGGCAGTGCGATGAGATAGATCTGAATATTCTATCGAGCCCTCCTGCTTTACTGGACCTGGATAAAATGTATGACCTCCAGTTACAAGTCTATGCTGGAAGGACTGTTCAAATTGCTGTCTAGTTAATAACATTGGTAAAAACATAGCATCCTTTGTACCGACAGCAGGTGCAAATTGTTTGAATCCTACTTGTTTATATAGCTTCTCTTCACGAGTTGTGCCAGAAATGACAGCTGCAGTATACCCCTTTTCATAGGCAAAAGCATTCAGGGCCTGCGATAATTTTAATAGTACTCGTCCTGTTCGATAAGCCTTCTTTACAGCAAGTAAACGAATTTCGCAAAGCTTGGCACATTGTGCTGGTGATAAATATTGTTCCACCTTTCCAATTTTTTCATCAATGGAAAATGGTCGTTGATCTCGAAAGGCTACCATCCCGATTAATTCAATTCCTTTATAGACAACGAGATATGTATTTTCCTGATGAAAGCGATCGACCTTCTTTTTTGCAGAATTAGGTTCATGTTGCGGAATTTCCTCCACAAAGGTTTCATAATTTAAACGAGCAATCGCTTCAAATTCTTTATCAGTATGGGCTATTTTGCACCAGTACATCTTGTCACTTCCCTTTTTCTAAAGATTCCTTAATATTCGGCATATGCTTAATCAGCATACAAAGCATCGCTATGAGTATCGGTATGTATAGTTGAAAATTTCCCGTTAGGACAATAGCCGCACTATATAAAACAAAGCCCCCAACCATACCAAGGGTAAGACTTCTAGTAAGGGCAAGCACAAGAGCAGTTCCTAAAATCATCCAAAAAAATAGATCTGGCGAAAGAGCAAGACCGACCCCAATAAAAGTAGCTACTCCTTTTCCACCGTTAAATTTCAACCAAATAGGGAATAAATGGCCGATGATGACACAGGTCACTCCCACAATTATTATCCACTCTTCAAGGTGCCATAATCGTCCTAGGAGAACGACTGCCACACCCTTCAGTGAGTCGCCGAAAAATGTCCATACGAATGCCGTTTTGCCAATTACACTCCCTGCATTACGGGCCCCTAAGTTTTTACTTCTTTCTTCTTGAAGGTTAATCCCATATGCTTTTCCAACGAAAAAAGCTGTCATAAAGTTTCCTATTAAATAACTTAAAAGCCAGTACAACCCACTCAAATGGACACCTCCAATCATCGTTATGTAGCAAAATTCCCTCCATTTACTTAAAAAAGCTGTATAGACCACATGCCTATACAGCCATAAATTTATTTTGTTCTTTTAGCAATGGTTTGTGCAATACAATCGCCATGGAAGCGACCATTTTCGATAAAAATCTCATTAGCATTATTTCCTGCTGCAATCACACCAGCAATAAATAATCCTTCTATATTCGTTTCCATTGTCTCTGGCGTAACAAATGGACGACCTGTTTCATCATCAATAGATACGTCCATAGCTCGAATAAACGAATGATCTGGATGATAGCCAGTCATGGCAAATACAAAATCATTTTTAAAAATTTCTTCTTGGCCATCTGTCTCTAAAACGACCTCATGCTCACGAATTTCTAGCACATTTGTATTGAAAAGCATTTTCACTTCTCCATTGCGTACTACCCCATCAAATTCTGGCAATACCCATGGCTTGATGCTAGATGAGTACTCATTACCACGATAAACAACCGTTACACGTGCGCCAGCTTTATTTAGCTCAAGCGCTGCATCTACAGCTGAATTTTTCCCTCCTATCACTAACACATCCGTATCAAAAAATTCATGTCCTTCTTTAAAATAATGGAAGACTTTTGGCAATTGCTCTCCCTTTATATTTAAATAATTGGGATTGTCATAGTAACCAGTTGCTATCACAACATAGGGCGTTTCATATATTTCTTTATCTGTTGTTACTGTAAACAAAGCGTCATTTTTCTTCACGCTATTTACTTTTTCAAAGCGATGAACCTGAATATTTTTCAAACGCACAACTTCTCGATAATACACAAGTGCTTGATTTCGTTTTGGTTTACGTCCTTCAATAATAAAAGGTACATCTCCGATAGCTAGACGTTCACTTGTACTAAAAAAAGTTTGATGTGTAGGATAATTGTAAATCGCGTTAACAATGTTTCCTTTTTCAATCACTATTGGCTGTAATCCAATATTTTGCAAAGCGATTGCTGCTGCTAATCCACATGGACCGCCTCCAACAATTATGGCATCTGCTTGCTGCATTTCTTGACACTCCTATCAAATTCGATTAGCGAAGGGTGCTAATCTTTTGCTTTTACACAGTCAATTTCGCCTTGGCGTAATTGCGTCCGGATTTTGAATTGTGCTCAGGCCTGCACGATGCAGGTCAGTTAGCCGTTTTCGCAGGATGCGAAGATGTTAGGCTAACATCCTTTTTTCATTCCTTTGAAAATCCGTGACATCCGCCGGAAGCTTTGGGCCGACATGATGTTGGTCACTCAGTCGTGTGTTGCTGTCGCTTCTCTTTCGCACAGATAAATTGCCACAGGACGTGGCGTTCTTAGATTGAGTTCCGCTATTTCAGTAGGTGTCTGAACACCCACTGAAAAGAAACGAAAAACCGCATTCATCTCACCACCTGTAGAGGTGAGAGTCTTCTGCTGAATGAAGATAAAAATTAGATGATTCATTTTCATTATACGCCTTCTATCAGAATTTGGTTGTTTATTTACCCGAAATTTCAATGTCAATAATATGACACTGTGGTTTTGCACCAAGTCTAAAAGGTAATAATGTTGTACCATAGCCGTTACTTACTAATGTCATGACACCTTCACGCTTCCGATAAGAGCCATTCGGATGGGCACCATAAGGACCAATTCTAATTTGCCCGCCATGTAAATGTCCGCCAATCATTAAATCAGCTCTAAATTTTGCACGTACCCTCGCAAAAACACCAGGATTATGAGAAATAAATACAACTAAATCATTTTCATCAACTTTTTCAAATGCTTTATCAAAGCTATATTTTTTTGTTGATGTGTCTTCAATCGCACTTAACCAAAAACGATTTTTCTTTGGCAAGAGAACAGCATCATTCGCAATAATTTGGACAGCGTGCTCATTTAATATGCTACGTAGCCGCTCCTCACCAACCTCTCTGTCATTATTTCCCCAGACAAAAAAAGTCGGACCTAAAGAGGTTAGCAATTTTAGATTGTCATGAATACGTTTAATCGGTGTACGTCCATCAGCAAAATCTCCACCAATTATAACCGCATCAAACTGATTATCTAATTGTTCAATCATTTGTCGATTAATTTTGCGTAAATGTGTATCCGAAATAAAAAATAGTTGAATCTTTTCCTGTTTACCCTTTAATAGCAATTGATGATGTAAGACATTGTTTTCATGTGCCACCTTCCACATATAGAGCAGGAACACGATGACTACTAAAACCAATAGTCCAATATAAATCATTCTCTCACATCTCCTTACGAAAGCAAAAAGACGATTCGTTTTTTATGAAGAATCGCCTTTTTACTAAATTAGACGTACGCCTCAACCTTTTTGTTGTTAACGGCGTTTGTCCATTATTTTATACTAGAAAAACTTCATTGCCAAAGAATGACACCCGTTTTTCTTACGGTAATTTAATGACTTGCCCAACCATTACTGTATCTGAAGACATGCCATTTGCTGCACGAATTTTCGCTAGCGTTGCTTCACTTCCATCACCGTAGTGATTCAAGGCAATACGATATAAATTTTCGTTTTCCTTCACTGTATGTGTACTTGCTTTTGCAGCATTCTTTGCTTCTTCTGCCTTACGTGCTTGTTCAGCCTTTTTAGCCTCTTCCGCTTTTCTTGCTGCCTCTGCTTGCTGTTGTGCTAGTTTAGCCTGCTCAGCCTTTTTAGCTTCCTCGGCCTTTTTAGCTTCCTCAGCCTTTCTAGCATCTTCAGCTTTTTTAGCCTCCTCAGCCTTCTTTGCTTCCTGAGCAGCTTTTTGCTCAGCTGCTAATTTTTCAGCGTCCTTTTTAGATTGATCCTCTGCTTCCTTATTCGCTTTATCATCTTCTTTATTATTGCCAGTTGACCTAGAGGCATCCGTTTTATTTCCTGATTTATCAATCTCTAAAACTTGTCCAGGAGTATTTTTTTCAGCCTCTTCAATCGTTTTGCCTGGTTCGTAGAATTTTAAAAAATAGATTAAAATTGAAAATGGAATTAGGATAAAGATTACAAAGAGAATCGTCATTAATGGCATTTTGCGTTTTGTCTTTTTTGGCTTTTTATCAGGAGTTCCATTTTTATTCATTCTGGAAACCCTTGACAAAGTTTGCTGATCCTTTTGTTCATCTTCAAATGATTGTCGATGCTCTTCAATTTTATCGCGGTAATCTTCTTTACTCATTCGACCTTCCCCCAACCTTACTACGCTTTCTATCATTCTATTATGACGAATTTTGCGAAAAAAGTAAATGACCGTCAGTTGTAGCCTAAAATCCCATTAGGAGATGCTTTAAACGGCCTTCCCATGGCATCATTTCTATTTTCCTTTCTTCCTTCAAGCGTACTTTATTGATTTCATCATAATGGATTCCACAATTTTCACAACAGTTTTCCGGTTTTTTCTGCAATTTTTGCCCAAAATACCCGACTAGTTGTGCGCGAATGCAGTCTTTTGTCTGAGAAATTTTTTTCATTTCATCAACAGCTCTATATTTTTCTAATGCCAATTGATTTAATCGTGCCTTTACTTGTTCCATACTTTCTTGCTGTAACCAATAATCCAGCACACGGAAGGCTGTTTCACTTAGCTCACCATTTTTCAGCATTTGGGATGGCTGAATACGTTGATTTAGTAATTCCTGATAGCGTTCGACATGACCAGAAGACGGTAAATCTCCTGTTACAACAAATTTCGCAAGCTCCTCGTCACCTTCACAATACAGTAAAATGGCTAGAGCTGGCTGACCATCACGACCCGCTCGACCTATTTCCTGCATATAATTTTCTACATTCGCAGGCATCGTTTCATGGATGATCTGCCGAATATCTGGTTTATTAATCCCCATACCAAAAGCATTTGTTGCCACAATCCAATCAAGCTCGCCATCAATAAATTGTTGCTGGATAAACTGACGATCCTCTGCACCGTAGCCAGCATGATAAGCTGCCGTACGTATACCTGCTTGAATCAGCACCTCACAGTATTGTTCTGCACGCTTCCTTGAGGATATATATACTATACCTGGTCCCGCCGTCTTTTTGATATGCTGCAATATCCACTGCGCTTTATCACCTTTATCCTCAAAGGTAACACGTCCTAAATGTATATTAGGGCGATCTACATCATACATAAATTCAAACGGGTCATTTAAGGACAATGTTTTACATATATCCTTTACAACCTTATCAGTTGCAGTTGCTGACAGGGCTAAAACTGGGGGGCGATTCACCTGAGAAAACCATTGACTAATCCGTAAATAATCTGGTCGAAAATCAAAGCCCCATTGCGAAATACAATGTGCTTCGTCTACTACAATTAGACCCAGCTTCATTTGTGAAAGCTTTTCCTGAACCTGCGTCTGGAGCAGCATTTCTGGTGAAGTAAAAATAAATCGATATTGCTCTAAAAAATGCAGGGCGTATCGTTTTTCAGTGAAGGTTAAAAAAGAGTTTAGGGCGACGACTCTCTTTTCACCAAAACGTTTTAGCTCCTCAACCTGATCCTGCATTAACGAAAGTAAAGGAGAAATAACAAGTACTGGTTTTTGTAAAATGTAGCCCGACAATTGATAGCAAAGTGACTTTCCCATTCCAGTTGGTAATAAAGCGATCACATCTTTTTTTTGAAGAATCGCTTCAATTACCTCCTTTTGACCAGGACGAAATGTTGTATACCCAAAATATTTCGCCAATGCTTGTTCAAGCTCCATTTACACTTCTCCTTTCGCAAGGATAAGTTTTAATTGGAAATAACTCATACCTTCAACTATTTCATGTAATGTTTTTAATTTCTTTGTTTGATATTGTTTCGAGGCTTGCCAAACCTTTTCTGCTTCCTCATAAGAGACGAAAGAACCAATCGAAAAGTTTGGTTCATACATGGCTAATTCTACTAGATGATCCTCAATTGTACTTTGTTTAAGTTTTCTTATTTGCACAATCTGCTCAATTGAATAGCCCTGCTCATATAAATGTGCTGTTTGCTGTGCAGAATCGGTGATTAACGCCTTCACTCTTAGTCCCTCTGCAATATCACCAAGCAAAGGATAATTTTTTTGGTGTACTTCATTTAAAAATGTATGTAGAAGCTCAATAAATGCTAATTGACTATCTAAAACGGTTTCTTTACGCTCACTAGCAAGTTGCTGCCACGTCCATCCTGGTAAATTATGACCGCTTAGTCGATATAGGACAAGCTGTTTATTAGCATCTGCTAAGGACAATCCTGCAAGCACTCTTTCGCATTCTGCTAATAATTGCTCCTGTAAATGCCCATTCTGATAATTTTGCTTAAGTAAAAATGATCGAACCCATGATTGAATCGTTACATCTCTACTAATCGGGGAAAAAGAACGAACCCCAGCACTTTGATAGGAGAGACTTTGTACAATTAAAGACAATCTTGCAAAAAAAATATGCTCATTTCCTCGATAGTGCCATCCATCAAATAAAAAAGCAGTCGTTTGCTCTGCTCGCTGTAAACCTAGCTTTTTCAGGGAATAGTGACCAGATTCCTGCATATTTAACCAACTATATTGCGAAAATAATTTTACAGCATCATCAAATGTTGTTCTCGGCAGCTTTGCCAATAATCCAAAGTAGGGATGCAGATGAAATAGTCCAATGTCTTGTATAGTCTGACCTGAACGCTTTCCTCTTAATATATGATAGGCAGCAGAAATTGTTCTTTCGTTATTGAGCTTTTGAAAGATTTGCAATAGAATTTGATGAAACATAGACGCAAATTCCTCCAATTTCATAGTATTTATGTTGAAATGTCAGATAAACATCTTTAGAATGAGTATGAAGCTTTGTAGGAACATTGTAAAAGGAGAGAATAATAATGGCTAAATTCACAATAGTTGATAAAGATACATGCATCGCTTGTGGCGCATGCGGAGCCGCAGCACCAGACATTTATGATTATGATGATGAAGGTATTGCCTTCGTTATTTTAGATGATAACATGGGAACAGCTGAAGTTCCAGAAGATCTATTAGAAGACATGCAAGACGCTTTTGAGGGCTGCCCAACTGACTCCATTAAAGTTGCAGATGAAACATTTGATGGCGACGCATTAAAATTCGAATAGATGAAACGCTATTAGCAAATTTGAAGGCATCCAAAACTGGGTGCCTTCTTACTTTTAAAACACCTTAGATTAATATAAAAATCATAATGCAAGCTATTGGATTCATCTCTAAATAAAAAAGAGATGATTTTTTTGTACCTCTTCTTGTAAAATTGCGTTCCTCTGTCATCTTGTTATTGCAACCATTTTTTATGTATGATAAGATTTTAGTAGTTGGTACTAATAACAGATATTATTTCATAAAGGAGTTCTTATAAATGATGGATAATTTATTACAATTAAAAGATAAAAATATTGTGGTAATGGGTGTAGCGAACGATCGTAGTATCGCATGGGGCATTGCCAAACGTTTATTTGATGTCGGTGCTAATGTTATTTTCACATATCGTCAAGAACGTTCATTGAAAAAATTACAAAAGCAATTAGAAAATATTGGACAATCTGATTCACTAATTGTGCAATGTGACGTGAACAGCGATGACAGCACTAAGGCTGCTTTTGATGAAATTGGTTCAAAAGTAGGCGTTATCCATGGTATTGTGCACTCTGTAGCATTTGCCAATGCAGAGGATTTACACAACCGTTTCTTAGAAACAACTCGTGATGGCTATGCATTTGCACAAGATACTAGTGCGTATTCCCTTATCTCAGCAGCAAAAGCGGCACATCCTTATATGACTGAAGGCGGTTCAATTGTAACTATGAGCTATTTAGGAGCAGAGCGTGTGCTTGATGGCTACAATGTAATGGGCGTAGCGAAAGCAGCACTAGAGGCTTCTATGCGCTATCTTGCAGCAGATATTGGAAAAGATAATATTCGTGTCAATGCAATTTCAGCTGGAGCAATTCGTACACTTGCAGCAAAAGGCGTTCCATCCTTTAACACAATTTTACACAAAATCGAAGAAACCGCTCCATTAAAGCGTAATGTTCAGCAAGACGAAGTAGCAGATATGACAATTGTGATGCTTTCACACCTATCACGTGGTGTTACAGGCGAAACAATTTACATTGACGCTGGCTATAATATTATGGGATAAATACAAAGAAGCATGGAAAATCGTAATTGATTTTTCATGCTTCCTTTCTTAATTTGCACGAAATGTAGATGCTGGATAAAATGAGATGATTGGGAGTGAAATCCTTTAGCATTCACTAAGGAGAATCAACATGGACAAAAATAAGGACAACACTGAAATCATTTATCTTTCTGACGCATCTGAATGCTTCATGCACCCATTTTATAATAAACACATCGTCTTTACAGGAGCTCTTTCCACTATGATACGTGCAGAAGCTTCGAAAAAAGTGCGGGCTTATGGAGGGATTGTCCAAGGTGCTGTTACCAAGGAGACAGATTTCGTTATTCTTGGAAAGAATCGTCGTGGGTTCAGTACAAAACAATTAAAAGCTGAGCAATTGATCAGACTCGGCCTAGACATTCAAATGATTGTTGAGGAAGATTTTATTTGGCTTATTTCGATGTAATTAGAACCTTGATTTAAATGAAAAAAGGTATGCAAAGTACTTTCTTCACACACCTTTTACATTATAAAAACACTTTTACTGATTCAGTTCACAATCATTAAGAGAAAAAAAATTTATCTCGTTGCCAATTGACCAGCAACAGATTGTCACTTCTATTATTTTACTACCTTCGGAGCTGGGTAATCAAAGCCCTTTGTATCCACTTCCACCTTTTTCATTCGCTGATCTTCCAATGGCTTGTCAGCACCATCTCGCTCAGCAGCAACGATCGCATCAACTGTTTCCATCCCTTCAATCACTTTACCAAAAGCAGCATATTGACCATCAAGATTTGATGCTGTATCTACCATAATGAAGAATTGAGATCCCGCAGAATTTGGATCATTCGAACGTGCCATTGAAATAACACCTCGTTCATGCTTCAAATCGTTAGTAAAACCATTAGAAGAAAACTCACCTTCTATCGAATAGTCTGGTCCACCCGTACCATTACCCGAAGGATCTCCACCTTGAATCATAAAACCAGGAATAACTCGATGGAAAATAAGACCATCATAAAAACCTTTTTTCACTAAAGTAACAAAATTAGCTACCGTATTGGGTGCTATAGAAGGCTCTAATTCAATGACTATTTTCTCGCCATTTTCCATCGTAATTGTCACAATTGGATTTTCCTTCACTTCGGAAGAATAATCTACTTTCTCTTCTGGCTCCTGTGCCTTATTTTCCACAGGCTGCTCTTTTTCTTTTGCTGTTCCGCAACCTGTCACAATAAAAGCCACTGTAAGCAAAGCAAAGACAATATAAATTCCTTTAAAACGTGCAAACATATAATTTCCACTCCTCTTTTTAGCTCGTCTATTTATTATACCGATTAGTTTGCTTATGACAAATCATAGATTATTGTTTTACATAGCTTTAACCCAAAAACATAGCAAATATCGTTTGAATTAATAGAATAACACCTGCAGCAAATAGCATTATTAAAAAAAAGATAATAAGTTCTAACACAATAGCACCTCACAATAACAATAATTTCTAGTGACCCACTGCTATATGTTGTTTTTTAATAATTCTCTTTAATAAAAAAGATAGTAAGCATGCAACGGCTAAAAATACAGTAATCATCGTAATAACACCAATCCAGCCGAAATGCATCCAAAATACGCCTCCCACTGTTCCTCCAACACTAGAGCCGAAATAATAGAAAAATAAATAAAGTGAGGATGCTTGTGCCTTATCATGAGTGGCACGCTTACTCACCCATCCGCTAGCAATTGAGTGTGCCGCAAAGAAGCCAAATGTAAAGATGGTAATGCCAATAATCTTCAAACTCAGGAGGCCATGCAGTGTAAGAATGGCACCTATCAGCATAATAGCAATTGACAATAGCAGCATTTTTTGACGTCCATATCGATCGGCTAAACCGCCAAACCAAGCAGAACTGAATGTACCGACCAAGTAGATAATAAATATCCACCCAACAATTGCAGCACTTAAATTATAGGGAGGTGCCATTAGTTTAAAGCCTATATAGTTATACAGCGTAACAAAGCTTCCCATTAAAACAAAGCTAATGCCGAATAAACAGAGCATAGATGGGTCCTTTAAATGCTGAATAAGTGAGGTCGTTAATGCTTTTATTTGCAAAGGGCGTGCTGTAAAATGCTTGGAATTCGGCAGCATCCAGACAAATAACAAGCTGATGAGAAGACTAATAATCCCCAGGACAATCATGCCCACCTGCCAATTATAAAGATCCGTTAATGTTCCTATAATAATTCGTCCACTAAGTCCCCCTACTGAATTTCCACTTATGTATAAACCCATGGCCACACCCAAACTAGATGGATTGATCTCCTCTCCTAAATAGGCCATTGCAATGGCTGGCAAACCCGCAAAAACGACTCCCTGTAGTACACGTAGTACTAAAATTATTGCAAAATTGGGTGAAAAGGCAAGAGCCAAGGTAAGGATCGATGCAGCAAAAATCGAAATGGTCATTAATGATTTTCTTCCCCAAGCTTCCGACAATGAGCCAACAATAATCATACTAATAGATAGTGCAAAGGTTGTCGCTGATAGCGATAAGCTCGCAACGGCTGGTGACACATCAAACTCCTCTGCAAACGTTGGCAGTAAAGGCTGCGTAATATAGAGGTTAGCGAAGGTAATAAAGCCTGCTAAAAATAAAGCCCAATTTGCTTTATGAAACTCCTTTGTCCCCTTTTGAATAAAGTCCATTTGTTTCGCTCCTTAACGTACGACCAATAATACTATTATTCTAATACAATTTTCTTTAAAACACACGATAGACCGTCAAAAAATCGACAAATTCAATTCTAGTTTTATTATTTACGTTATATTTTATTTGACAATTCCTATATAAACTATTTCTTTATTTTTCTTCGCAGACTTTTACATAAAAAATTAAGATTTACTATTTTGAGTTGGCAATTATTGTGCTACAGTGAAAGTAATCATCTAGTAATCATTGTCAAAATGAGCTTCGATGACTAGACTATTTTCGTTGCACAGACTTGGAGGAATTTTTATGAAAATTATTGAAGCCTTATCCCTTTCAGTACCGTATATCCACCTTGCATTAAAAGAGGAAGCAATTGTAGCTGTTGTTGAGAAAGAAAGTCAAATAGTTGTGAAATATTTAGCAGGCAAGCGAGTAGATTCAGGCTATAAAAATGGTCAAAAAGTAAATCCAAACGATCAAAATGTTTTCATTGCTTTTAATGGTCAAAATGCGGATGTCGTGATACCGAAGGATGTGTACGGTGTGGCCATCAATGCTTTTTCATTCCCAATTCGTGAAAATGGTAAAGTCGTAGGTGCTCTTGCATTTGGACTGCCAATTGACAATGAAATTAAACTCGAAGATTATATGAGCACAATGGATACTATCGTGAACAGTTTACAGGACAAAGTACATACAATTGCCTCACATTCTGAGGAGCTGGCTGCCACAAGCGAAGAAATTAACAAACAAGCACAGCATGCCCTTGAGGATTCTGAGAAAACAAATGAAGTAACCGATTTAATAAAGAGTATCTCCCGCCAAACGAATTTACTTGGTTTAAATGCATCCATTGAGGCGGCTCGTGCTGGTCAGCATGGAGCTGGCTTTAACATTGTCGCACAGGAAGTCAGAAAGCTTTCCTTCGAAACATCCAGCGCCACTGAAAACATAGAAGCATCTTTACGAAATATCAATCGAAATCTTGAAAATTTGAAACAAAATATGGGACAAATCAATGACGCAACGAACGAACAGGCACAGCTTGTTCAGGATTTCAGTGAAATTATTGAAGAGTTATCTGTTCTTAGTCGTGAAATGAAGAGCTTTATGCACGATGCCTTAAAATAACAACGAGGTGAAAGATATTGATTATAAAAATCAATCCAGATTTATACTTACGCACCATTACCTTAGAAGATACAAATAATGTTTTCGCATTAACAGACAAGTCCCGTCTCTATTTACGTGAATGGCTGCCGTGGTTGGATTTCACCAAAGAAGAAGCCGATACATCAGCCTATATTGAAGGGTGTATAAAGGGGCTGGAAGCACAGACCAGCCATTCGTTTGTTATCGTTTTTCACGATGAAATTGTTGGCATTGCAGGCTTTAATACCATCAATCCTAGTAATAAAATTGCGGCAATCGGCTATTGGCTCAGTGAAGGGGCACAAGGACATGGGATTATGACGAAAACCGTTAAGGCTTTACTACAATATGCATTTGTTGTTTTACAGCTCAATAAAGTTGAAATTCGTGCTGCTGAGGGTAATGCGAAAAGTCGTACCATTCCTGAACGACTGGGTTTCACAACGGAAGGTACGATTCGTGCTGCAGAATGGCTTTACGATCATTATGTAAACCATGTTGTTTATGGAATGCTTGCAAGTGAATGGCAGGACATAATGTAACCCATGGACAGAAGCTTATTCTAGCAGGATAACAAAGCCTTACATCATAAAAAGAGACCTGATGACAATAATCATCAGGTCTCTTTTCTCATTATTGCTCGACAGTTTCCTTCACTTCTTCTTGCTCAGCTATAACTGGTGCCTGCTTTTTTTCTAGGCCTGCTGCAATTTGCTCTAGCTCAGGACGTAATGTATGCTTACCTGCATAGCTTTCAATAAGCTCCTTGACATCAATCCCTGAAGTTTCCTTTAAGGATTCTTGTAAAGTGGACATAAGGTTTGTTGCATAGGCAGTTACCTTGTTAGCACCACCACCTTCTCCACCACCAGTATCGACAACTGTAATCTTATCAATATTACCAAGAGGACTTGCAAGCTCCTTCGCATATTCTGGCATCATGCGTACAATCATATCTAAGACTGCCGCCTGACCGTAGTATTCAAAGGCTTCAGCGATTTTACGTTTCGCCTCCGCTTCTGCAAGACCACGCAGACGAATAATTTCTGCATCCGTTTCCCCTTTCGCACGCTCTGCATCCGCTTTTGCAAGACCGTCCAGACGAATTTTCTCTGCCTCGGCCTGTGCTAATGATTCAATACGGTATTTCTCTGCATCAGCCTGTGCGAGCTCACGCATTTTTTCGGCAGCTGCATTTTGCTCAACAGCGTAACGATCCGCATCTGCCTTTTTCTTCACTTCTGAATCGTATTGCTTCTCACGACGTAAAATTTCTTTTTCTTCTAATTCAATTTGCTTTTGACGTTCAATAATGCGAATTTGCATTTCCTGCTCGGTAACTTCCTGCTTTGCACGTGCAGTTTCCAGCTCATACGCTTGGTCTGCACGGGCTTTTGCGATATCCTGTTCACGGCGGAATTCAGCTACTTTTAATTGATTTTCTTTTTCCGCTTCAGCAATTTCAGTTGCACGCTCAAGCTCAGCCTTTTGTGCTTCTTTCGATGCCTCAGCACGTTTAATACGCGTCTCTTTATCTGCATCCGCAGTTGCGATATCTGCATCACGCTTAACCTGGGCAATTCGAGGCTTACCAAGAGATTCTAAATAGCCATTTTTATCACGTACATCCTTAATCGTAAAGGATACGATTGTCAGACCCATTTTTGCTAAGTCTTGGGATGCAACACGTTGTACTTCCTGAGAAAATTTATCACGATTTTTATAAATCTCCTCCACTGTCATTGAGCCTAAAATAGAACGTAAATGCCCTTCTAATACTTCACGTGCTTCATTTTCACGCTCATCTTTTTGCTTCCCTAAAAACTGCTCTGCTGCGGTTGCAATTTCAGAAATTGACCCGCCGATTTTAATGATAGCAGTCCCGTCAGCCATCACTGGTACTCCTTGCTCTGTATATACTTCAGGTGTTGTTACATCCAGCTTACTAGATAATAAGCTTAATGGCTGTGCTTGCTGGAAAATAGGAAATACAAATGTACCGCCACCACGAATTATTTTAATACGATTTCCTGACTCATCTTTATGTACATTTTTTGAGCCAAGATAGCTGCCTGTTACAATCAGTGCTTCATCAGGACCCGCTGTTCGATACTTTGTCACATATAGTGCCACAAGTGCGATTAAAATAAAAACTACTATACCTATTACAATTAAAATTTCCATGGACATATAAATATCTCTCCTTTAGACAAATTTCTTCTCATAGGATCTCACAAAAAGTGTGCCTTCTTTTACTTCCACAACAAGTACTGTCGTATCATAGTCAATTGCCTCATTGTCATAGCCAGTTGCTCGCTTAGAAATCATGCCACTTGCTGTTTCAATCACAACCTCTCCAAAGCCGTCGCTTGGAATTGGGACAATAACCTTTCCAAGCTGACCACCAAGCGATTCTTCCGTATAGGCTAACGAAACATCCGCTGATCTAAGCGGAACAAGAACGAATAAATAAAATAATGCACTTAAAATTGCTCCGATGATAGCAGCCGCAAAGATATTCCAAACGCTAGGGAAAAAGGCTAATTTTTCTAAAATAAATCCAGCTGCTGATATCAACGTAATGAAAGATAGAATGACACTTGGATTAAAAATCGGTAGACCCTCACCGATGCCTTCGACAGCATCACCAAAAAACATAAATAATAGCGTTGCAAGGCCAGCGAAGATTAATACCACTAAAAAGATTTGCTCAAGTGAATAGCCAAATAGCGTCAAGTTGTTCACCCCTTTTCATTGTATTACCTACTATACGGATGTACACATTCAAAAGTTTCATAATTTTTCTCATTTTTCTAACAAAAGAAGAGGAGCATAAAACATTATGCTCCCCATGATATGTATTAAATGTATGATGTATTAGTTCACTATGCGTAATTCCACGTCATGCCTGCCATATTGGACAGAAATCTCTTCAGATTCCACTAGTATATCAAGTCGATATCCTCTGATGGCACCACCTTTATCAGCAGCAATGGCCTTAAATTTTTCATTAGGCGTTTTAATTTCAACAATAGTTCCTAATGGGATAATGGCAGGGTCCACAGCGACAATGCGTAAATCCTTAAAATAGATGGTCTTCTGTACGTTAATGCCTGTAGCAGTAATGCCGCTACATCCTATGCAATCTTTACCGTAGTAAGTAGCGTGAAAATTTAGCCATTTATGATCTTGTAAGCTACTATTTCTTAGCTTTAATTGCTCTTTTCGAATTTCCTGTTCCCGCTTTATTCGAATTTGCTCTAGCTGCCTTTGATGATTTTCCTGTCTGATTCTTTCAGCCTCTCTTTGAATCATTTTAAATGCATGCTCATGAATGTTTTTTGGTGTATTTTGAAGAATCGCTTCCAATTCTATTTTCTTATCAACGATATCTTCTCCTGTTTGTTCTATCATATAAAATGAAAGGAGTAAGCTAAAGAATACTATTAACACAACTTTATATTCATTCATAAGCTAGTTAAACTCCAATTATATTTTTAAGTATTGAATATGTATTTTTCATCTTTAGTATGTATGTATAATTTTTCAAATCTCTAGTGCATTCATTTTTTCTAAAAAAGACTCAATGATTTTTATCGCTTCCCACTCCAGGTAATCCATTTCCTTAGCAATCGTTAAATTCAAATCCCCCATTTCCTTATAAGCTAATGCCATCGCAAGACAATCCACCTTGAAACCCTTTGTAATTTCATTCTTTACAGTACTCATTTAACTCATTCCCTTCATTAAATGATTCATAGTATGATGCAACTATGTTGTTTTTTTATTGATTTCTAACAAAAGGGCATCTAACTGTCTAAGCTTTGTTTCACTATCTGACTCAGTAGCTAATAATGCTTGATCTCGCTTCGATTGTAATTCCATAAATGTTAATTCAATTAGTCTGATAGAATCTATTAATTCCAATTGCAGTTTTTTACATTTATTTATACATTCCTTTACGTTCGTTTCGTTTTCGAATACTTTTCCTTGGTTGATCATACTAAATACTTCCCCAAAATCTTTCATGACCTGTTTCATCTCAGTTAAAATTATTTTTTCCACATTTATCTCTCCTTTGCATTTTTCCAATTAATTTATCTAAATAGCTTTTAGTAGAAGGCTTTATGCATAGTTATTAATTATTTTTTGAATGACTTTTTCCTTATAGTTTGTCGATGTAAAATTCTTCATCTTAGCGATGGAAACAATTGCAAGTGCTTCAGCCTCTAACATGCTAATTCTTCCTCTCGATTGTTCGACAATCTCAGATGCTAATTCTTTCATTAAATGCTTGTCCAAGCATAACACCTCGTTTTTTTAGATTCCTCCAAATCTCTCTATATCCTTTCGAGAATTTTATAGGATGGATAGTAAATATCTAAGTATTCTTTGAGATCTGTCAAAGATGTGATTGTTTTATCAATAATAGACTTTCGTTGAAATCCATTGTATAAATAAATAATATGTTGGAATTCGACAACACAATAAATATTTTCTTGATCACCATCTAATTGGATTAAGCTGTCAAAACGGATTTCCCAATTTGATGTCCTTTTATAAATAAATTTTCTATCACCTACCTTCTTAATTAATTGATCCTCTTCCTCTGTCTGTTTATCCATAAGTATTAAACTAGTTAATGAACTATCCATACATTGGCATTCGAGAGCATGTCCTCCTTCATCATTTAAAATCACATTCGTTATACCCCCGTAGAAATCTCTCATAAGCTCCTCGGAAATATCACGATCATTGTAAAGTACCAATTCTAATACTGCCGTCGTTTCCCTTACATTCATTTACATCCCCCTTTAAAATTGTACGGGCCGATTCCATACAAAATTAGCTTGTTTTCATTCTATCACGAACACTTGTTCGTTTTCAAGTTTATTTTTAGAGAATATTTACAATTATTTAGAATGTAGTATTTTATGTAAATAAAAAAACTGGTATTCAACCAGTTCTAAATGTCTACTATTATCTGTCCATAATTTGCATTTATAAAATCTAAGTCTATTTTGTGCCGAAGTATAGAATAACTAACATACTGGTTATTTTTATCCACATACCCAGTATCATATTTACTTGCAACCTTCTCGAATATTTCTTTATTGACGACTTTTACCTCATTCTGGCAAACCAATTCCCAAATATACCACATCATTCCTGATGCCTGTATTGTACTTGCAATTAAATTATTATTATCAAAAATTTCTTTCGCTAAATCCAATGCTCTATTGCCAAAGGATGCCCTTAATTGGATATCCTCACTCTTTGCATTTGCCTTCTTAAAAATATAAGTACTATCGGAAAAATATTTTTGTCCCTGTTTTGGCTGCATACTGGTAGAGGAAACCTTATCTAATTTTTCTAGCCTCCAATAAAGCTCATCTGAAATTTCAATAATCCTGCTATATCCCTTATTATTCGTCAGTTTTGCCAAGTATACCCCATTGCTATTTTCTAAATCAGCCATTTTTAGATTTAAGATTTCACTATAGCCTTCCCCCTTAATTCCCTCAAATAAACAGAGAAGAAATACAGCATGTCTTTGATCATCAAATAGGTTCATATAATTAAATAATTGCTCTCTCGTATAACGGATAATGGAAGCTTTATAGACAAATGTACTGCAATATTCCATAGTAATGCTACCTGGAAGTCGCTGTGAACGATTATTCGTATAGCCATTAGCAATTGCCCATTCAATATATCTGATGATGAAACCAATTGACGCACTTAACGATTGTGGACTAGGTGATTTTAAACTGTAAAATAACTCTTCAAGCTCTACCTTATTCATATTAAATATATCTTTATTTTTTTGATTTTCGAGTATCGTTGCTTTATTAAATAATGATAAATAAGTAGTTAAACTATTTTCTTGGATATCTAATGAAGTTAAATACCACTCTTTAATATCTTTATTAAAAACATTATCTTTAAGTATCATTTTTTACACCTCATTCTTTTAGTAAATGTTGAAATACTTTTTGAATTTTAGTTCTGCTACGCGTGCTCATACTTCCATATTTAAGAATTCCAATTTCCTCCAATAATGGATTATCCTTTGAAAAATCCATTTTATTGAGGTAAAGACGTAAATTATCAAATGAAATATTATACTCAAACATTCTAGCTGCTAATTCAATATGACCTATGAACATTCTACTCTTAAACATTAAAGAGCTTTTATCCGATAAATTTGATTTATAATAGGCGAAAAGATATATCATATAGTCATTTATCACCTTCGCAGCCTCTATGACTTCTAGACGATTCTCTAGATGGAAGCTATGATCGATGGCATCCGACAATTCTGAGAAAGTAACAACTTCTCCATATGAATATTTCACATTTGAATTGGAGGTAATTCTTCCTTTTAATTCCCCACCTGCCTTTAATTCAATAACAACTTCATCAGCTAATTTATCCTTTGCTAGTTCCTGTAATCTAGGTTTAGGAATTGGATTGGCCTTTGCCATATCGACTTGAACTCTTTTACATTGTGCCTCCGTCATATTTGAAAAAATCACAATCATATTCCCTTCCAAACCAACCTTTTTCATATAGGCATTATAGATAGAGAATGTTCGATGCGCACCATCTAAAACATCTATTTGTGTGCCCTCTAGCAATGTAAGCGATTTTTCTCTTTCATCATAAATTAATTCAATACCATCTTCCCCGGTGCCAACTTTAGCATTATAGCGTAGAGTAGAGGTTATTAAATCTCCCTCTAACGTTTGTTTTTCAATCTCACGCAAAGATTTAGGATTTAAATTCATAACCTCGATTATTTCGTTTTTGACTCTCTTCTTTTTTGCCTGTCGCTGAATATTGGGATTATACATGGTGATCCCACTCATCCACAGTTTACCAATAATTGAATTGGGGATAATCGCTACATACTCATTGTGCCCTGTTTTTAAAACGTTCTCGAAAGTATATGGTAAAGTGATAATTTCTTCATAAGGTGATTCTTTTATGTACATTCTCAGCTCTTTAATTTCTGAAGGATTGAGCCATTCATTGAACCAGTCTTGGTCACTATCTGAAAACTTTAAATGAAGTTGCTCACCAAGTAATAATAATTCCTCCAGCTGTGCCTCTATTAGTTTATCTCTATCATTTATCAGTTCAATAATATTGCCAATGCTTATGTTATATTTGTTAAGCTGTATGGCAATCTCATCTAAAATCCCATTATGTTGAACTAACAGAGGAATTTTAGCTTTTATTTGTTCAATTAATAATTCTTTCGTTTTGCCAACTTTCACCTCTACACACTCCCTTATCTATTGACTATAGTCAATACATGTTGTTGAAATACTATTATGTCAATGAAATCAAGGTGACAAATTAAAAAGTATAGCCCTTTTTCAAAACGAGGG